>DASQXC010000288.1:0-5155 GCA_035639935.1 Terriglobales bacterium | reverse complement strand
ACACGCTGGGTGCTCAAGGCTGGCTCCGGCGCGTTTCTTCGGCCCCCCAGTTCCATGAGAACCATGTACTGACCGGTACGTTCGCTTTCAATCTGCTGATGGCAAGAGACGGCTGGTTGAGCGAGAAGGACCATCAGGAGGCGGAGGCCATCTGCCGCGAACTCGGCTTGGGACCGCTACTGGACAAAATGCCGGCCGGCATGCTGCAGATGGTGGGAGAGAGCGGATGGCAGCTCTCGCACGGGGAGCGCAGCCGCCTCTATATCGCCCGCGCCCTGCTGCAGGGTTCTGACGTTCTAATCTTCGACGAAAGCTTTGCAGCCCTCGATCCGGAGAATTTGGGGCTGGCGTTGGATTGCGTGCTCAAGCGGGCGCGAACGGTCATGGTGATCGCACATCCGTGATTCTGGACAATCGCGTTAGAATGACGCCCTCTGGGGCGAGAGGTCGGCCATGGTAGGTACAACACTCTGGTCCTATCGCATCGAGTCCAAGGTGGGCGCCGGGGGGATGGGCGTTGTGTACAGGGCGGTAGACTCCCGCCTGGATCGCACAGTAGCCATCAAGGTCTTACCGGCGTCTGCGCTGGCCAGTGCCGATCGGCAGAAGCGTTTCGTGCAGGAAGCTAAGACTGCTTCCTCCCTGAACCACCCCAACATCGTCACCATTTACGACATCAACACCCAGGAAGTGAATGGCCAGCCCGTTCAATACATCGCTATGGAGTACGTGGCGGGCGAGACGCTCGACAAGCTGATCGGGCGCAAAGGGCTGCGAGTCCGCGAGGCCTTGAAATACGCCATTCAGGTCGCTGATGCGCTGGCCGCGGCACACGCAGCCGGCATCATCCACCGCGATTTGAAGCCTTCCAACGTCATGGTCACGCCGCACGGGCTGGTGAAGATCCTGGATTTCGGGCTGGCCAAAACCACTGGGCCGCTCGAGACCGACGCCTATGCCGAAACAGTAAACGCTGAGGTCTCTCCGCGCACAGAGGAGGGCACGGTCCTCGGTACCGTAGCTTACATGTCGCCCGAACAGGCCGAGGGCAAGAGGATTGATGCCCGCTCCGACATCTTCTCTTTCGGCTCGCTGCTCTATGAAATGGTCACAGGCCGGCAGGCATTCCCGGGCTCCTCCAACCTCTCAATCCTCTCGGCCGTGTTATCTAAGGAGCCGCAGCCGCTCTCGCAGGCGGTTCCCGACATCCATCCCGAGCTAGAAAGAATCATCACGCGTTGTTTGAAGAAAGACCCTGAGCGCCGCTGGCAAACCATGGCCGATGTGAAGGTGGCGCTGGAGGAATTGCGCGAGGAACTGGAAACGAGCGGCACACTCCAACCGCGAACTGCCAAACCGGCCGCACGTTCCATCGGACGCTGGGTTGCAGTCGGCGCGCTGGCGGCGATCCTGCTGGCGCTCGTGCCGGCGGCATATTTCGCCCCCAAACTGCTTCGTCCCGAGCCGCCGTCCTTCCAGAGACTGACATTCCGCCGCGGGGAGGTGACATCAGCAAAATTCGCGCCCGGGGGCACAATCGTTTATACCGCCAAGTGGGATGGAGCGCCGTCTACCTTTTATTCCGTGATACCCGGCAACCGCGAAGGCCGGCAACTGCAACTGCCGAACGGCCGGGTGATGTCCGTCTCCGCTTCGGGCGAAATGGCGGTCCTGCTGGGGAATGGTCCTGCCGGCACGCTCGCCCGCGCGCCCTTCGGCGGAGGTGCGCCGCGCGAAATTCTGGAGAATGTTTTTTTCGCCGATTGGGGCCCAGAGGGAGAGTCGCTGGCGGTAGTACGTGGGCAAGCGGGAAAATTCCGGCTTGAATACCCATTAGGCAACTTGCTGTACGAGACCGAAGGACGTCCGCCGATGTTTATTCACGTATCTCGCGATGGCAAGCTGGTGGCTTTCTTCGAATTCGACGTCGGGGTGGGGGACTACTCAGTTTGTGTCATCGGTCCGCATCATCCGAAGCAAGTGCTGTCCCGGGGTTGGCGCGGCCTGGGCTGGCTGAACTGGTCGCCAAAGGGCGACGAAGTCTGGTTCTCCGCAGCCCCGGTGGGAGGCGATCCGGCGCTCTATGCCATCGATCTCTCTGGCAAGCAGCGGCTTATCTCCCAGGCGCCGGGATGGATCGTGATGCATGATGTGGCCCGCGATGGCCGCGTGCTGCTCGACGCCGTCAATTCGCGGCTCAGTATCTTCTATGCCCCGCCTGAAGGTCCTGCCACAAACCTTGCCTGGTTCGACGCTTCCCTGGCGTACGATCTTTCGCAGGACTCGCGGTCGCTCGTTTTCGTCGAGCTCACCAGCGGCGAAGGCCGCAACTCCGCCATCTACCTGAGAAAGACCGACGGCTCGCCGGCGGTGCGGCTAGGCTACGGCAACCGGCCCGCCCTTTCTCCCGATGGCAAGTGGGTCATCAGCATTCATCACGAACCGGCACGCTCGCACTTGCTGCTTTTGCCCACCGGCCCGGGCGAGCTGCATTTGCTAGATCCGGGAGATATGCATTATGAGTCCGTCGAATGGTTCCCGGACGGCAAGCGCATCCTGTTCACCGGGAACCAGCCAGGCCATCCCGTCCGCTCCTGGATGTACGACGTGAACGGCAACAGCAAGCCACTACCCGTCACCCCGGAAGGAGTGCGGGCAACGCGGGTCTCGCCGGACGGACACAGCGTTGTCGTGCTTGATCCGAACAAGCTCCTGGTCGGCGAGCTTGGGGGTGGAGAACCCAAGGCGATCACTGACCTTCAGCCCGGCGAGAGCATTGTGCGCTGGAGCGGGGATGGCCGCTACTTGTTCCTGGCGCAGGCCGAGGGCGGGGTTCTCAAGCTCAGCCGCCTGGAGGTCGCGTCGCAAAAACGTGAACCCTGGCGGGTCCTGAAGGCGCCGGAGACCGGTGCAGAGTTCTTCGGCCCCGTCGTATTGTCTCCCGATGGCAAGGCTGTGGCCTGCACCTTCCAGCACGATTTGGCCAACCTGTTTCTAGTGAACGGGCTGAAGTAGCGCCAGCCTTTCCCGCGCCGCTGTCGTTGCTCTTGCTCTGTTTCCTTTCGTACCCATAAGGCCTTTCCGCACAGCGATTAAGCCGATTCGCCTGCCCACATAAGGGCACCGCTTCATACATCCGGAGTAGATGCCCACCTAAGCTGACCCAGCATTTCAGGAAAGGAAACTCCAGCCATGGGTCGTTTTTGTGCCGTTTTTCTGGCCGCGCTACTGTCGAGTACGGCGGCGCTTGCCGCAGTGCCGTCCTCCAATCATGTTTTCGTGGTCGTCGAGGAGAACCACAGTTATGAGAGTGTCATCGGCAACCTGTCCATGCCCTATTTCAACTCGCTGGCCCAGAAATACGGGCTGGCTACGCAGTACTATGCCAACTCGCACTATTCGATTCCCAACTATTTTTGGCTGACGGCAGGCGCATACGTGACTATGAACGACAACACAACGGCCAAATTTGATGTGGACAACATCGTGCGTCACCTGCTGGTCGCAGGCAAAACTTGGAAGGAGTATGCCGAGAGCCTCCCTTACGCCGGCTACACCGGCTACAACACTGGGAACTATGTCGAGCGGCACAATCCCTTTGCTTACTTCACGGACGTTGCCTACAGCAGCCAGAAGTACAACATCGTTCCGTTCTCGCAACTGGCCAGCGATATCGCCAATCACACGCTGCCGAATTACGGGTTCATTACCCCCAATCTGGTAAACGACGCGCACAACGGCACCCTGGCGACCGCGGATCGCTGGCTGCAGACCAACATCGCCCCGCTGATCGCCAGCCCGGAGTTCCAGCGGGACGGCATCCTCATTATCACCTTTGACGAATCGGTAGATTCCGACTGCCGCCCCGCAGCCTCGTGCCCCCGTCTGCCGGAGAATGTCGGTGGCGGACGCATCGCGACGCTCGTGATCGGCCCCAAGGTCAAGCCCGGTTACCGTTCCACGACCTTCTATCAGCACCCCAGCGCGCTGAAGACCATGGCCGAGGCCCTGGGCTTAACCAGCTTTCCCGGCGCCGCGCAATCCGCCCCTGATCTGGGCGAGTTCTTCAGCGGAGGCACGGCGGGCGGCAGCGTTACCATTACCAGCCCCGCAGCAGGCACGATGGTTGGGTCACCCGTACAGATCACGGCCAGCGCTCGGCCCTCCGACCGCACACGCGCAATCACCGGCATGAAGGTCTACCTCGATTCCAAAGCTGCTTACTACCTTTCCGCAAGCACTCTCAACACGACGCTCGCGATGGGTGCAGGCTCGCATCGGCTGGTCGTAGTGGCCTGGGACTCGGGGGGCGCGAGCTACACCAGCGCACCCACGTATTTCACCGTCCCCGGAGTGAGGCTCCAGAATCCGACGAGCGGTGCCACACTGGCTTCTCCGGTTCATGTGCAGGCAGCGGCGACATCGTTCACTGCAATCACCAGCATGCGCGTATACGTGGATAACGTGAGCGCGTATCTGGTCGCCGGTTCCAGCGTGGACGCTTATCTCAAACTCCCCCCGGGAGTCCACAACCTGGTGGCGCAGGCATGGGACTCCCGCGGGACGGTGTACAAAACCAGTTTCAGCGTCACCGTGCAGTAGTGTCCAGGTATTTCGTCTGCGCCACTTCCGTGCGTAAAGGCTTCCCCAGAAGCTTTCCGGACACGTCAGCCGCCGCCATCGGCCGTGCTTGTGGTCACTGAGGAGGCTGGTAGGCGCGGCAGGAATCGAACCTGCAACCCTCGGATTAGAAATCCGATGCTCTATCCGCTTGAGCTACGCGCCCTCGCTGTAACTCACTGAATTGTAGCATCTTGCTGGCTGTGGGCCTCGGGCTGATCATCAGCGGGGGTTAAATTGTGCCGTATTTGTGCCACATCCGCCTGCCGTTTCCGGTCCAGGGCTGCCGCGACTTCGGCCAGGTCTGTTTCGTCCACGATGTCGTACCGCCTGAAAACCGACGCAGTCTTGTGGCCAGAGATTTCCATGATGGTCTTTTGATTAGCCGGCGATGTAGGCAGACTTCCTCTCCTTCCTCATCTCCGCAATATAATGCGCGCTCGGCTGCCGCAAGCGCGTGGTCCAATTCCGAAAAGAGCTTCTTGAGCCATAAGAACAGAGTGGTTGTGTTTAGCCGCAACGGTGACGCGATTTT
>DASQXC010000287.1:0-14605 GCA_035639935.1 Terriglobales bacterium | reverse complement strand
GAATTATGGGCGCCGGCCGAAGACGCAGGCTGGCTGCGCGCGCCTCGTGTAGTCCGCTTCGTGGCGCGCGGAGTGAACTTCGATGAGGGCGCCTGCGAGCACGAGGGCCACATCCAGGTGGACTTTGGGCTGGACACACCGTTCCTTTATGAAGATGTGAAGCTGACACCGCTGGTGGAGGCGCGCGTCCGCGAGAACGTTCAAAAGCTGGTCGAATTTACCAACGCGGTGGAGAAGAATTGCGGCACCAGCGCCCGGCTGCTGTGGTCAGAGTCGGATGAGAATCTCGCCCAAAAACTCATCGCCCGCCTGCAGAAAGTGCAATAAAGATGAACCCAGAGGTCGCAGAGGAACAGAGGTCAAAAACCGTTTACGATCGATATGCCGGTGAAAGATGGTTCGGTCGGAGCAATGATGGAGTTTCTCGTCCCTCCGCGACCTCTGCGTTGTTCATTTAATCATTTAGTTCTCCCGGCTTCTGCCTTGAGTTCCTCGCTGGCGGCGGCCTGCGCGGCTGCCAGACGCGCGGTCAGCACGCGGTAAGGCGAACAGGAGACGTAGTCCATGCCTACCCGGTGGCAGAACTCGACCGAGGAGGGCTCACCGCCGTGCTCACCGCAGATGCCGATCTCAAGGTGGGCGCGGGTCTTACGGCCCCTTTCGATGCCGATCCTCACCAGTTCCCCAACACCCTGCTGGTCGATCACGGCGAACGGGTCCTGCTTAAGAATGCCTTCCTCCAGGTAAGTGGGCAGAAACTTGTTGATGTCGTCGCGCGAGAAGCCGAAGGTGGTCTGAGTGAGATCGTTGGTTCCAAAGCTGAAGAACTCGGCTTCCTTGGCAATCTCATCTGCCACCAGGGCCGCGCGTGGCAACTCGATCATTGTGCCCACGAGATAGTGCACCTTGGTCTCTTTCTCGGCGAATACTTCCTCGGCCACACGGCGCACGATGGCCGCCTGGTTGGCCATCTCTTTCAAGGTGCTGGTGAGCGGAATCATGACCTCTGGTATTACCTTCACACCTTCGTTGGCCACCTGAACCGCCGCTTCGAAGATTGCGCGCGCCTGCATCTCGGTGATCTCCGGATAGCGGATTCCGAGCCGGCAGCCGCGGAAGCCGAGCATGGGGTTGAACTCGTGCAGCTCCTCGACGCGTTCAAGTATCTTGCGCAACTCCTTGAGCTTGGGTGACTTCGGCTTCGTGGCCTCCAGGACCGCAATCTCTACCATCAGCTCCTCCCGCTTGGGGAGGAACTCGTGCAACGGTGGATCGAGGGTGCGGATGGTGACCGGCAGCCCGTCCATCGTGCGGAACAGGCCGATGAAGTCCGCGCGTTGCAGCGGTAGGAGCTTTTTGAGCGCCGCCCGCCGGTCCTTTTCGTTATCGGCCATGATCATGGCGCGCACGTGCTGGATACGCCCTTCGCCGAAGAACATATGTTCGGTGCGGCAGAGACCGATCCCTTCAGCGCCGAAGGCGCGCGCCTGGATGGCGTCGCGCGGGATGTCGGCATTGGCGCGCACGCCGATCTTGCGGAAGGGGTCCGCCCAGCTCATGAATTCCTTCAGGTTAGGATCGTCGGGGTTCGGCGGCAGCGTGTTCAGCTTGCCTTTGATCACGCGACCGGTGGTGCCGTCGAGGGAAATCCAGTCGCCTTCATGGAAGACCTGGCCGCGGACGCGCATCTCCTTGGCACGTTCATCCACCTGCACGTCCCCCGCGCCGGCAACACAACACTTGCCCATGCCGCGCGTGACTACGGCGGCGTGGCTGGTCATCCCGCCGCGCGAGGTAAGAATACCCTTGGCAACTTCCATGCCGTGAATGTCCTCAGGCGTGGTCTCGGCGCGCACCAGGATGACCGGGTTCCTTTTCTCAGGTCCAGCTTTGGCGACAGCGTCGTCAGCCGTGAAGACAATCTGCCCGACCGCCGCACCAGGCGACGCCGGCAGGCCGGTGGCCAGCACCTCCACCTTCACACCTTTTTCGTCCAGGCGTGGTACCAGGAAATGGCTTATCTGGTCCGGATCAACGCGGAAAATGGCCTCCTCCTTGGTGATCAGGCCCTCCTTCACCATATCCAGGGCAACCTTCACGGCGGCAATGCCGGTGCGCTTGCCGTTGCGCGTCTGCAGCATATAAAGCCGGCCGTCCTGAATGGTGAACTCGAAATCCTGCACGTCGCGGTAATGCTGCTCCAAACGCGTGGTGATCTCGCGAAGCTGGTTGTAGACGTCCGGCATAATCTTTTCGAGTTCGGAGATGTGGACGGGCGTGCGGATGCCGGCCACGACGTCCTCGCCCTGCGCATTCATCAGGAATTCGCCATAGAACTCCTTGACGCCGGTGGCCGGGTTGCGGGTGAAGCCGACGCCTGTGCCGCTGGTTTCGCCCAGGTTCCCGAAGACCATCGCCTGCACGTTGACGGCGGTGCCCAAATCGTCAGAGATGTTGTTGATGCGGCGGTAGTGCCTGGCACGTTCGTTATTCCAGGAGCGGAATACAGCATCGCGCGCCATCACTAACTGCTCTTTAGGATCTTGGGGGAAGTCCCGATTGGCGTGCTTCTTCACCACCCTCTTGTACTCGGCAATGACTTCCTTTAGTGCCGCAGCATCAAGTTCGGTGTCCAGCTTCGCCTTCTTCTTTTTCTTGGCGGCTTCGAAGACTTCTTCAAAGGCCTCTTTCGGAATCTCCAGCACCACGTTGCCGAACATCTGGATGAGGCGGCGGTAGGAGTCGTAGGCGAAGCGCGGGTTGCTGGCGCGCCGGGCCAGGGCCTCCACGGACTGATCGTTCAGTCCGAGGTTCAGGATGGTATCCATCATACCCGGCATGGAGAACTTGGCGCCGGAGCGCACGCTGACCAGCAGGGGGTTATCCCCCGTGCCCAGCTTCTGGCCTTGAAGTTGCTCCAGGCGCTCGAGCCCCTCGTCCATCCGACGATCAACTTCGGGCGAGAGCTTGCCGCGCATCCACTCGCGGCAGGCTTCGGTCTGGATGGTAAAGCCGGGAGGGACGGGCAGGCCGGCGTTGGTCATCTCGGCGAGACCGGCGCCCTTGCCGCCCAGTTCATCTTTCATCTTGCCGTTGCCGTCAGCTTTACCGCTTCCAAAGAAATAGACATACTTCGTGGCGACACCGGCTTTGCTCGGCGCGGGCGCGGGAATCGTTTCTGTACTCATGAAATCTCCCTCTCTAGGATTGCAGGATTAAGGTGATCAAACACAGCAAAACTCTATTATGGAGCCTTTCCTTCGGTAACAATCTCGGAAAAATCGGCAATGGTGGAAAAGTTCTTGAGGAGATCTCGAAGCAATGCCAGCCGAGTAGCGCGCAGGAGTTCGTCCTCGACCATCACCATTACCTTGTCGAAGAACGTGTCCACAGCAGGGCGCAAGCTTGAGATCTCGACCAAGGCTTGGGAGTAGTTGCCGGAAACGCGTAAGGGCTCGACCTTGTCGGCGATGCTCCTCATCTCGGACGCGAGCTTCTGCTCCGCTTCCTCGCGCAAATCCTGTGGTCGGAACTCAGGCGCGGTCCTCTTCCCAGTCTCTTGCGCCTGCCGGAGGATGTTCTTGATTCGCTTGAAGGCGACGGAAATATGCTCGAAATCTTCTGAGCGGCGGGCCCGGGAGACGGCTTGCGCACGGGCCACGGTATCGACCACGTCATCGGCGCCAGCCGCCAGCACAGCATTGACGATGTCGTACTCCAGACCGAGCACGTCGCGCAGGTAGTACTCCAGACGCTCACGAAAGAATCCCGCTAGTGCGTCATTGAACCCTGCTGACGCCGAGAACGCTTTCTTTGCTTCCGAGCCTTCATAGCCGGCCAACGCGTCTGACCATAACTGACGCAGGCTAATGGGTAGCTTGTGCTCGGCAATGGTCTTCACAATGCCGTTGGCCTGCCGCCGCAGCGCGAACGGATCTTTGGAACCCGTGGGCTGCAGTCCCAGAGCGAACATTCCGGCTATGGAATCTGCCTTGTCGGCAATCGAGAGCACCGCGCCCTCGATCGTCCGCGGGACGCGATCTTCCATGGACTGCGGCTTGTACTGGTCGTAGATGGCGACGGAAATCGCGCTGCGCGGCTCGTCGTGCAAATTAGGATCGAGCTGCTGTATGCGCGCATAGAGTCCGCCGATGATCCCTTGCAGCTCCGTGAATTCCTTCACTAGCTCGGTTGTCAAGTCGGTCTTGGCTAGGAGCGCTGCCTTGTGCACAATCCCGGCCCGAACCTTCATGCCTGAATCTTCAAGGCCCTGGCAGATCAGGCTGGCCAGCCGCTGCACGCGCATGGTCTTGTCGTAGTAGCTGCCCAGGTCCTTCTGGAAGGTGATCTTCTTCAGGTCGGCGACGCGATCGCGCAGCGGCCGTTTCTGATCGGTTTGCCAGAAGAAACGCGCGTCGTTGAAGCGGGCGCGCAGCACGCGCTCGTTGCCGTGGCGGATAATGCCGTCGGGATCGCCCTCGGTGTTGAGCACGGCAAGGAAGTGCGGCGCCAGTTTGCCGCCTGCATCCTCGACCGCGAAATACTTCTGGTGGTCGCGCATGACGGTGACCAGCACTTCTTCGGGCAAGCCGAGGAATTCGCGATCGAAGTTGCCCAGGATCACCGAGGGCCACTCCGTCAGATTTACGACCGTGTCGAGCAGTTCGGGGTCTTCACGCCAACGCGCGCCGGGAATGGCGCGCGTCGCCTGGTCGAGCGCCTTGCGAATGCGTTGCTCGCGCTCGCTGCGGTTGACGATCACCTTGACCTCGCGCAGCGTCTCCTGGTAGGCACTGGCGCGCGGGATAGCGATCGAGCCGCCGAGGATGCGGTGACCGCGCGTGCCCGCCTGCGCCGGCATGCCGAACAGCTCCATGGGAATCGGGTGCTCATCCAGCAAAGCCACCAGCCAACGCATCGGGCGCACGAAACGCTCGGTTTTGGAGCGCCAGTACATGTTCTTCGGCCAGTAAAGCGCGGCGATCTCCCTGGGCAACGCATCGGCAAGCACATCGCCTGCGGCGCGCCCGCGAGTGATGATTCTAGCCGCCAGGTATTCGCCTTTCGGCGTCGCAAGCTTCTCCATCTCCTCCACAGGGACCGCGACTTTCCTGGCGAAAGCCAGCGCTGCCTGGGTGGGCTGTCCATCCTTGAACGAAACCTTCAACGATGGCCCAAGGACTTGCTCTTCGGCATCGGGTTGAGATGCGGCGATTCCGCGGGCCAGGACTCCCAGTCGACGCGGCGTAGAGAATGATTCGACTGTGCCATTAGAGGCCAGCCGCTCGCGCGTGAGCAGGTCGGCGACCCGGCGCTCCAGTTCTGCTTGTGCGGCGTCGATCATGCGCGCTGGGACTTCTTCCAGCCCGATCTCGAGCAGGAAATCGGGCATCAGTCGGCGGCTCCTTGCCGAGCTTGTGTGACGGGCTGGGCTAACTCCGGGGCGCCAGTCCCTTGCTGATCGAGAGACGCTTTCGAGACACCAACTGCCAGGTTGCGCACGCGGGCGATCACCCCCACCCGCTCCGTCACCGAAATCGCGCCGCGAGAATCCAGCAAATTAAAGAGGTGCGAGCACTTCAGGCAGAGATCGTAGGCGGCGAGTAGCGGGAAACGGCGCTTCTCGGAGGCGACGGCTTCATCGGACTTCCTTTCGTGCTTCTGAATCGCGCGGTAGGCAGTAAGCAGCTCCTGGCACTCGGCCTCGTATAGCTCGAAGTGCCTCCACAGGTAGTCCACGTTGGCGCGTTCGAAGTTGTACACCGAGAACTGCAGCTCCTCGGCGTGGCGCACGTCACCGTACGTGACTGCGCGGCCGGTGTCCGGATGGCGCGCCCAGACGATGTCGTAAACTGAGTCCACATCCTGCAGGAAAGCGGCGATGCGCTCCAGGCCATAGGTCAGCTCGGCGCAGATCGGATCCAGATCCAGGCCACCGCATTGCTGGAAGTAGGTGAACTGAGTGATCTCGAGGCCATCCAGCATCACCTGCCATCCGATGCCCCAGGCGCCCAGCGTGGGCGATTCCCAGTTGTCTTCTTCGAATTTAATGTCGTGCTGGCGCAGGTCGATGCCGATCGCAGTGAGCGATTCCAGGTAGAGTTCCTGTACCGTCTCCGGTGGCGGTTTCAGAATCACCTGCAATTGGGTGTGCTTGTACAGCCGGTTGGGATTATCGCCGTAACGTCCGTCGGCGGGACGGCGCGAAGGCTGCACGTATGCCACGCTGTACGGCCGTGGTCCGAGCACCCGCAGGAAAGTTTCCGGCGCGCTGGTCCCCGCACCGACTTCCAGATCATACGGCTGCTGCACCACGCAACCACGATCGGCCCAGAATTTTTCCAGCGTCAAGATCAGATCCTGGAAGGTTAGGGACGTCTTGTGCGGAGGTTGGCTCAAGCAGCTACCTTGAAAGCATTCAGTGCTCAGCAGTCAGCACTCAGTTCGGATTGGCTGAATGCTGAGTGCTGTTTGCTGAGTGCTACTCGACCTTTTCCAGCATCCCCGCCGTCACCAGCTTCTTCTCGATGTGCCGCTCGATGCGCTGAGCCAGAAAATGCCGAAGGTCGGCGGCGCGCTGCCTCGGCCAGGGAACGCCCGCAAAGCTCTCGATCGGCCGGCGGAAGATCTCCGCTGCCAAGCTGCGTGATTCGGCCGACATCTCCGACGAGGCCAGCCGTTTGTGCGCGGCACACATCAGGCCATCGGCCAGCGGGTGGAACCAGGCGCGATGCCCGTTCAGCGCCGACCCGCATAGAATGCACTCACCCAATTCCGGCAGCAGACCCATCAGCCGCACCGACCAAAGGTCGAAGTACGTGAGCGGCATCCAGATGGCTCCGGCACGCAACTGGCCGAGCACGGAGAGAGCGAGGCGGAACATGGCATCGTTCGCTTCGCGATCGGGCAAGATATCGTCCAGAACCTCGGCAATATAGCCCAGGGCAACCGCGCGGGGATAATCCACCTCGGTCGTGAGCGGCGAATTCAGGACGTCGCAGGAATCAAGCCTCACCAATTCCTGGCGCTCACGCTCTTCCCAATACAACCGGACGTATGTCAATGGCTCGAGGGCACCGCCGAAACGCTTTTTCGACCGCTTGGCTGCTTTGGCCACCCCGCGCAGCTTGCCTTCCGCCCGCGTGAACAGCGTAACCAGAAGGTCGGCTTCGCGCAGCGGGTAACTGCGCAGCACAACCGCCTCAGACTGTTTCAATGCCATGAAACGCCCGCGATGCCAAGTCTCGCAGGTAGTGCTCCGCGCAATATCCGATTCTAATGCACGGCGCTGTGGATTAGACATGCCGGTCAATAGAGAATTTTGTCCGGTTTTTGCTGCCAGGCTTGAAACGCCGCCAGAGCTTCATCGCGCAGTATCTGCTCCATGGGAATGCTGCGAGCCTCGCGCGGCGCCTTCAACTCACGATAGATCCGCGAGTCATCAAAGCCGATGGCGGCCGCATCTTCTGCCGTAGTGGCGTAAAAAATTCTTTCCGGCCGTGCCCAGTAGATCAGCCCAAGACACATAGGACATGGCTCGCAACTGCTGTAAATCTCGCAACCCGTCAATTGGAAATGCTGCAGCTTGCGGCAGGCATCGCGCACCGCCAGGATCTCGGCGTGCGCGCTGGGATCCTTCATTGCGGTCACCTGGTTCGTGCCTTCCGCGATGATCTCGCCCCCCCGAACGACCACGGCCGCGAACGGCCCGCCGCGCTCAGATTTGACATTCTCCAACGAGAGCTCAATCGCCCGGCGCATGAATTGTTCCTGCACCGTTCTCCCCAGGCGCCGGACTTTTACGGCACGCCTTTTCTACTCGCGAAACGCTGAGGTTCTAATCCGCAGCGCCGACCGTGGCCGGCTCAACGTCGTAGATCGGGAACCATGAACTCGCGCCTGTCAGCCGCTGGTTGACGTTGTTTATGTTCTTTACGCCCTGATCTTCGAGCCAGTGGCGAAAGGCCGGCGCACCGTCCTTGGCGAACACGGGAATGCCATCCTTCCAGGTGGCACGGCCGCAAAGCACGCCGTTGAACTTCACGCCTGCTTCGGCCGCCAGTTCGAGCGACTCTGTGAACTCAGCGTTAGACACTCCGGCCGAAAGATAGATGAATGGCTTGGTCGCCACAGCGGCAGCGTCGCGGAAGTGCTGCATGGCTTCTTTCTTGGTATAGGCGGTGGGGCCGGCATACGTCTTCGCGCCCTCGACAAACTTCATGGTCACCGGCACCTCGACCTTCATTACGTCCACACCGTAACGGTCCTTGGTGAACTCAGCCATGCTGGCCTTGACGATCTGCGGCTTTTTCTTCGCAAAATCAAACCCCTTGTCGTCCAGTCCTTCTTCATAGCCGACGAACTCGAGGAAGAAAGGGATATCGTTGGCGCGGCACTCGTCGCCGATGCGCTCCACCCACGCGTGCTTCTGGTCGTTGATCTCTTTGGGGTCGAAGGGCGTGTAGTAGAGAAGAATCTTGATGCAGTCGGCGCCAGCTTCCTTCAGTCGGCGCACTGACCAATGCTCGAGCAGGTCGGGCAGGCGACCAGGGCCGGTCTTGTCGTAGCCGCTCTTCTCGTAAGCGAGCAGCAGGCCGGCGTTCCTGGCGCGCCGCTTGGATGCAGGCAGGCCCCACTCGGGATCGAGCAGGATGGCACTAGCGTGCGGAGTCAGCACCTCCGTGACCAGCGATTTGAACTCTTGCAAGCCGGTATCGGTGGCGTGCTGGCCGAGAGCTTTCTTCAGCGAACCACGCTGGTCCATGGCCGCAGCAGCGATGACGCCATTGGGCGTGGAGACAGCCTTGAGTCCTTTCAGTTTTCCAGGGGTAAGCTTCACGGGATCCCTCCTCGACGATTTCGGGCGCGGAGCTATTAGGGCACAAACCGCCGCATATTCTAGCACCGGCCTGCGGCGGCCCACCCTCATGCTCCTACTACTGTCTTAGCAACAGCGTTCCCAGAATGGCACGCTGGCGGGCGATGAGCAACTCGGCTCCGCGCTTGGCGAGTTCGGTCATGCGGTGGAGCTGTTCTTCATCGAACGGGCGTTGCTCGGCGGTGGCCTGGATCTCGACGATCTTCTTGCCGCCGGTCATGACAAAGTTCAGGTCTACTTCGGCGCGCGAGTCTTCTTCATAATTGAGGTCGAGGAGAATCTCACCATCCACGATGCCGACACTTGTGGCGGCGACGAAATCACGGATGGGCGCGGCGGTCAGTGTGCCCGCCTCCACCAGCTTCTGCATCGCGAGGCCAAGGGCAACAAAAGATCCAGTGATCGAAGCTGTGCGCGTGCCGCCATCGGCCTGAATGACGTCGCAATCTATCCAGATCGTTCGCTCGCCGAGACGGGCAAGATCGGTTACCACCCGCAGCGCGCGGCCGATCAGCCGCTGGATTTCGTGTGTGCGTCCACTGATCCGCCCGCGGGCAGCGTCGCGTGGCGTGCGCGTCAGCGTCGAGCGCGGCAGCATGCCATACTCGCTCGTGATCCAGCCTTTGCCGGAGTTGCGCAACCAGGCCGGAACCCCCCCTTCTAACGAGGCGGTGCAGATCACGCGCGTGTTGCCGATCTCGATCAGCACCGAGCCTTCGGCGGTCGAAATGTAATCGGCCACAATATTGACCGGTCGCAACTGGTCGGGGACGCGATTATCGGAGCGGAAGAACATGAGGGTCGTCGTCGGTCGGCGGCTGTCGGTCGTGGGCCAACGACGGCTACAGAACGGCGGTCGAAAAGTAAACCACTTGTGTGCTGGGTGTCCAGCCAGCCGAGTCGCAGGATCATCACTTTGGCCGACGACCGACGACTATCCGCCGATGTCCACGTGCCGCACATCGTCCAGTGCGTGCCCCATGAAGCGTTCGCCCAAACGCCGGAACTTCTCCACCGAGTCAGTAGCGAAGAATCTCATTCGCGTGGGCTTGCGGCGTTCCGCGCCATCAGATGTCTTTGGTGGGGCGATGCGCAGGCTCTCGGCGACGCAATGCGCAGTTGCTTCCGCAGAATCCACGATCTCTACCCGCCAGGGCGCGACGCCGCGCAGCAGGCTCTTGATCAGTGGGTAATGCGTACAGCCGAGCACGAGCACGTCAGGGCCTCTCTCAAAATCCTGGAAGACGTCATCGAGATAGACGTGCGCGACCTGCTGTGTGACGGGATGATTCAGCCAGCCCTCCTCGATCAGCGGCACGAACAGGGGACAGGCCTTCTCGCAGACCTCAACACCGCGTCTTTCCAAGGCACGCTGATAGGCGTGGCTGCGGATGGTGGCTTCGGTGGCGATCACCAGCACTTTGTTGCGGTGGGTGGCGGCCGCGGCCGATTGCGCCCCCGGCTCGACCACGCCAACCACACCAACCGTAGCGGCTTCGCTGATCGCGTCCAGCGCCAGTGCGCTTGCCGTATTGCAGGCAACAACCAGCAATTCCGCGCCGTGGCGCTCAAGGAATTTTGTAGCCGTAACGGCGTACTTGGCCACCGTCTCCGGAGACTTCGAGCCGTACGGCAGGCGCGCGGTGTCGCCAAAATAAATGTAATCAGCATCGGGGATGCGCGCCACCAGTTCGCGCAGCACGGTCAGGCCGCCAACACCGGAATCAAATACGCCGATGCTCACTCGCCTCATCGCAATTGCTGGAACAGTTGCTCCATTGCAGCAACATCATAAAAGCGTTCCAGATCGGCGTGCCCGGCCAAGGTCTCACGTTCTTTGCCATCCACAAGGATCTTCACCCGGGTGACGCCAGGAAGGTTGGCGGCCAGGGTCTTGACCAGCGACGTGACCGTGAGCGTCTCAACCAGCACTCCCGAGCGATGTCCCTCAGCGAATGGTGTAGTGGTATCCACTACAGCCATGTTCTCGTTCACCAGGAAAACACCTTTCACGTCGGCGCCCGCCGCCAATTCGTGGGAAGACGGCCGCTTCACATATTCACCGAGGAGCGCGCGCACCACCTCGCGGCTTCGTTCGACGGGATCGGCTGGCAGCGTGATGGATGCCTCCTGCGCACGCACTAACCCTTGCTGGTCGTCCGCTACGTATAGAGTCACATTGGAAGCTGGTCCGGCGATGGGCGCGGAAATGGGCCGGGTTTCGGACACCTCCTGGACACGTTTCCGCTCGTTGCGGCGCAACACGGTGAGATAGCCACCCATCGCCAGCACCGCCCCCAGCAGCAGCACAGTGGTAATGGTAAGGACCCGGGTCATCGCGCAGCGTCTACCTGTGGCCGCCCGACAACAATGGCGTCAGCGACAGCCGAGGCGATACGTTGCTGGTACAACCCTGCACCGAGGCCGGCGATGTCTGCTCCGGATGGTGCGACCTCAATCCCGATCGCGGCCGCCGCCACGTTGTTGAGCGGTTTCAGCGGTGCTGGGAGCTGCAAGCTCGGAATGTCGTGCTTGCCCATCTCTACTTTGACAATATCGGCCAGGGCGCGGCTGGTGGAAACGTATTCAGCCTGCGCTGTGTCCCAGGGCACGAAAGCGCCCGGCTTCACGGTGGCCGAATCAAGCATGGCCGTGTACACGCGCACTCCACGTCCCAGCGGACCCACATGCAGACAGAGGTACAGGGCGACACGCGCGGCATCGGCCATGGCGGCGCGTTGGTCCACCGGCACAGTGACATCGGCGTCGCGCGACATTATCACGCTGATGCCGCGGTTCTGAAGCTCGCTCCGCAAGCGGCGGGCAAGCGCCAGCGTGACGGCTTTTTCCTCCAGCCGGTCGCTCAGCAGCGCCCCGCGATCATCGCCCCCGTGAGCGGGGTCGAGCATGACAACGAACGGCGGTCTGGCGGTGAGCGATTGCAGAGTAGGCGGCGGGGGCACACTCACTGACGGATTCGGAGTCGCGGGGGCCGCTGCCGGTGCTACGTTCTGTGCCTCGCTGGGCGCAGGCAGGATATCGATCGTCCGGCGGTCGGCGGCGAAGTGCGCCAGCAGCGGCACACGTCCTTGCAACACCAACTCCGCCCGGCCGTTGTTCTCGGAAAATGTCAGGGACGAGACTAGCGGGTTCTCCAGCTTGAGGGTGTAAGTGCTCGCGACAACAGGATCGCGAGTGAAAGTCATCGTCAGCTTGCCGGGTTCGGTGCTGATCAGGGGATTAACCGGCGCGCTGAAGTTCACTTTTAGCCCACTCTCGTGCAGATCAGTGGTGAACCGCGTCGCGACTCCGCCGAGGAAGAGGCGGCGCGCCGCTTCGTGGTATTCCGTTTTGGTGTCCAACATCAGGCCGAAAATCGCCGGTAACGCGCGTAGCGGCACCAGCCCGCGATTGCCCTCTAGCGCGAATGGCCCCGGCAGGCCGAACTTCCGGCCCGCGACTTTGCAGAGATTCCTATCTTGCCGGAACTCGGCGTCCAGATTATTGAAGCGCAGTTTCCATTTGTCGCCGTCAGTGCTGGCGCTCACGTTCCCAAGTGGCTCGAGCGCTTCCAGCAGCCCCACGTAATCCTGTCCGTTGCGCTCAGTGACCGAGAGGGAATAGCTGACCTGCGGACCATATACGGAAAGCTGCTTCTCTTCGGCCGAGGGCGTGGTCGTGAGCAGGAGGAGCAGTAGGATGGCTGTTCCGGCAATGCGAGCAGCCACAGGCCTTCGAAGGTGGTCATTCCAAGGCATAAATGGTCAACCCGCTCAGCAGCTTGGGATAGAAATCGGTAGACTTCTGGGGGAGAACTTCCCCCGCAAACGCAGTATCGCGCACCTGCTCAATACGCACCGGGTTCATGAGAAATGCCAAGTCAGCCCCATCATGTACGCGCGCCATGGCCTCCTCCGCATCGCGCACATAAGAAATGTAGCGCTGTTCGCGAATGGCCTCCTCCGAGATCCCCAGTACCAGTTCCAGCGCGAGTTTGTGCAGGATCACCACGTCCAAGCCGCGCTGGTGAGGAGAAAGGTGGGCCAGGGCCTGCTCCACCCGTGCCGGACGAGCACGCATAAGAAAGTTGCCGCTTCGCATTACTGCTATGAACGAGGCGCTTTGCTTGGCGGCAGCCTGCAAAACCAGAGAAGCCTGCACGGCATCGCTCACGTGAACTGGCTCGATCTCAAAGAACGTTCGGGTCGATTGCAGAAACTGCTGCTCGCGAAAGCTCTCCAGGCCAGTGATGACGCGGTGCGTGGGCAAAATCACCAAGCCCTCGCTGTACATGTTGACGAAGGTCATCATCACATAGTCATAGGCAGCTTCCCCGGGCGGCGGCGGTGCGGGATCCTGCTGGCGGCGCTCACGCCGGTAGTTCAGTGCGGTTTCGTAACGGTGATGGCCGTCGGCAATGACCAACTTCATGCTCTGCATGCGGCGGCGGATGAATTCAAGCAATCCGGGGATGGGCCACATACGGTGCAGGACGCCGTACTCGTCCTGAACCTCAACCTCGGCGGGACAGCGCGCCACCTTGGCCAAGGCGCTGTCAATCTCGCCTGCCGGATCATTGTAGAGAGTAAAGATTTGCCCGAAATGGGCACGCGTTGCGCGCAGAAGGTTCAGCCGGTCGCTTTTCGGCCCGGAGTGCGTCTGCTCGTGGCGGAACACGACCCCGGTTTCATAGGCCTCAAGCTGGCCCAGTCCGATAAACCCTAGGCGCTCCAGCCGTCTCTCCGGAGCACCTGGAACAGCGAACTCCTGCGCGTATGCGTAAAGCATCGGCTGAGGGTCCTGGATGAAGATGCCCTCCTTGCGCCACTCAGAAAATGCCGCTGCCGCGCGCGTATAGACGTTTTGGCCGCTATCCTCGGGTTGCCGCTTGCCCAGGATGATCCGCACCAAATTGTAAGGACTGGCGGCATAATAGCGCTCCTGCATTTCCGCGGTGATCTTATCGTAGGGTTGCGTCACGACCTCCGCCAAGCGTACCCGGGCAGAGTTATAGCGCAGGGCGCGGAAGGGGAGAATCCTAGCCATCGCAGACGAGATTGCTGCATTGTAACAAGGCCCGAAGCAAACCTGCTGAACGCGGCATGCCATCTCACAAAACAGTTGCGCGCGCACCCCGGGTTCCAGCCGTGTAACACCCGGAGCCGGAGGTAGGGAGAGGCGGTCGCGCTGTGGTACCATTCGCTCAACAAGAGGATCGCAACGCCCGAAGGACGGGGCTGAGCTCGACCAATCCGTCCCCCTTAAAAAGGTTCCACGGCATGGCAGTGGCTGTGTCACTGAACGCAGACACGTCCCGCTTGTTCGCCGGTCAAGTGAGGCTGGGCCGCACCGTGTTGATGGCACTGCTGATGCTGCTGTTAACCGTCGCAGTTCCCACCGTCGCAGCACAGAGCTCCCCGGAGGATGAAGTCCACATCACGCACCGCCAACTCCCCGACGCGGCTAAGGATCCTCGAGACACCATTGACCCCGCGTTGAAGACGCACACTAAACCTTTGAAGGTGGATGTAGATCTGGTGCTGGTTCCGGTTACCATCACCGATCCCATGAACCGCCTGGTAACGGGCTTAGAAAAAGATAATTTCCAGGTTTACGAGGACAAGCAGCCGCAGGAGATACGCCACTTCTCCAGCGAGGACGCGCCCATTTCGCTGGGGGTGATCTTCGATATGAGCGGCTCCATGTCGAACAAGATCGAGAAGGCAC
>DASQXC010000286.1:0-3300 GCA_035639935.1 Terriglobales bacterium | reverse complement strand
TCATCGTAGATCTTGCCGGAACGTGCATCGTATTCGATCTCCGCCCGGGTCGCAGGATGGACGAGGCGCAGCGGCCCGCTCTCGCGGTCGGAGAAGGAGAAGGTGAAGGCGGTGAGATAAGCGCCGAGCTTGGCCTGGTTGCGGACCTGGATTGCCCTGCTGTCGTCCTCATTTTCGCCATCCTTCTCCGGCCCGAACAACTCCTGAGCCAGTGGGTCGAGCAGAACCAGCTTGGCGGCCCCGTCGCTGACCACGATAGGATCGCCCACGTTCTCGATGATCACGTTGAGGCGATCGCGGTCCTGACGCACAAGCTCTTCGGCGGCGCGCAGCTTTTCCAGGTTAGAGCGCAGTTCCTCGTCGGCGCGGCGCAGGTCGGTGACGTTGCGCATGACGGTCACCAGCCCGTTCCGCAAGCCGTCGCGGCCGTAGGTGGGCGCGCAAACGGCTTCGAACAGCATCTCCTCGCCCTCAATGGCGTCTACCAGGGTCAGGTCGCAGGAAGTCTCGTCGCCGGAAACGGCCATAGAAGAGAGTGCAGCGGAGAACAACAGGTTATTGAGTTCCACCGCCCGCACACGGCCTTCGCTGACCTGTTCCGGCGCCTTGAAGAAGCGCTCGGCTGCACTGTTCTGCATGATGACGCGATGGTTGGTGTCGGTGAGGATGACTGGGTCGGTCATGCTGCCCATGGCCGTCTCCATCTGGCGGATGGTGGTGTCCATGGCCGTTGCACGCTTGTAATAGTGCTCAGTCTTGAAGCTGCGCGCCAGATGACGATTGGCGATATCGATCAAGCCGCCGACTTCGGCGATCTGCTTCTCGGTCGTCGTCGAACGAAGGTCCACCAAGACCACGCCGGCGTAGCCGCGCATCTCGCAGGCGGTGCAGGTCTGCTCCTGCAATTGCAATCGCCGCCGCCGCTTGAAGTTTTCTACTGCCAGGCAATCCGCAGACCGGTCGTGTTCCACCTCCCGGCAGAGACTGCGCCTGCGATAAATCAGGGGATGACAATAGAGCGGCATCTGCCCCAGCGCCGCACCGTTGATCACACCGGCATGTCCAGCGTGCAGCGCGCGAATGATAGGATTGTCCGCATCATAGAGTGAGATACGAAACCGCTGCTGGTACCTCCGAGAGCAATTGATGGCGGCGGACACGGCCAGTTCACCACTCTCGAACTCCACCATGGCAATGAGCGCGCGCGGCAACCCGAGGGCGATAATCTCCTCCAGCAGGATAGAAGAGATTTCCTCACTGCTCTCCGCGGCCAGCAGCCGCAGCATGGGGTCCCGGCGCAGCAAGACCCCACCGGGGCGCTCCACCGCCTCCAGCTTGCTGCCGGCTGATCGCCGCACGCGCATTTGTGGCGTGGCCATCTGGGCTCCTGCGCACCTTTTTAGCGTCGGCTCACGACCTTGGGGGCGGTCACCCGCGGTAGCCGGCGCCGGGTGGTTGCTACCACTTCGACGGCAGGCTCTAGCTCGCTAATGGTAAGTGGCCTGGCGATGAAACCGCCAAGGGCCCCGGCATCCGCACACTTCAGGTAAGTCTCAATCGAACCGACGACCATATGCGCGTCTACCGTAATCAGGTCGATACCTACGAGTGAGATGCGCATCCAAGCGTCAATGACGATGCCCTTGTCCATCACCCGATCCAGGACGTCGATCAGGCTCGATGGCCCCGGAACTCGTTTCACCGCCACGACAAAACTCCTTGGATCCTCCGACCGGTCACCGGTTGCGGCCTGGTGGCCGCGTCTTCTTGGCGGCCACAGCAGGGCTCTCGGTCGTATTGGGCACGCGGCGAGGGGGCCGCGATGCGTCCCGCCGGCTTGCGCGCCCGCGGCAACGCCCGGGGACGCAGGTAGCGATGGTAGTTCCACCAGTCCAAGCCGAGCTGTTCCGCCTTTTCTATGGCACACATCAGCAGCCGAATGCGGATCGTCAGCAGCTCAACGTTGAGGAGAGATATGCGGATGTCGCCGGCGATTACCAGGCCTTTTTCGAGCACCCGGTCCAGAACATCGAGCGCGTTGACGTTCCCCGTGGAGGATGGTGCTGGTTCCATAAACGCGTGTGGAGCAAAACCAGAACGGGCTAATTTGGTTGGCCCCTTGTTCGCGAGCAGGTGGCTATGCTACTCAATGCCCACATCGCCGTCAAACTCTCTACTGCCCTGGAATCGTCTCCTCGAAAGCTAGCAAAGCGATGAATTTGATTGCCAAATCTGAGAGTTTGGTTGCCAATGACTTACACCTGCAATTCTTCGGCCTGTGGAAAAACGCGGATCTGGCAGTGCAGCAGCCGCCAGTTCACCGCTTCAGTTCGGCGACGGCGTCCGTGATCTCGTCGGGGCACCCGACGCGCCTTTTCACTTAGCTTATTCATGCGCGATCGCGCCTGACGGTAGTTCAGGACGTTCTCCACCGCGCCGGGAGGAGGGGTTTGACGTATACCGTCGAGAAGCCCATCTCACTTGCTACCACCACCAACACCTATATCAACACCTATATGAAGATCGACGGTACGATCAATTTCTAAGTCGATCCACGTGACAGTTTGCAAGGTGAGCTGGCGGCCGCGCCGTGGCCGCCGCTGTTCCCTTCCGCTCGCTGCCTCATTTGGCACAATGGGGTCAATGGGGCGTGCACTTTGGGGTCTCAACCCAAGTCATTGCAGGGTTCTTACCGCCTATCCAACCGCAACACCTTTTGATAAGAAATCTGCATGATCAGAACACGGGGAGAAAACAATGAATTCCCATTTTCCGAGATGCTCAATTATGTGCTCCCGTGGTGCGGCTGACGCCAAGCTCTTTGGAGGTGACGATTGAGGGAACTGTGGATCGTGGAGTACGAGGCGGGCGAGAAGGTGGCGGTGTGGGCTATCTGCCTTACCTGGGAGCAGGCCGAAACCGCCCAACACCGCGCTCGCGTTGAAGGCAAGAGAGGAACGCGCATCGTGCGCTATGTGCGGGAGGGTACGGTCACAAGAGCTGGCTCCGTCCGTGAACACTCCCCAGCGCTGCCGACGCGTAATGCAGCGGGAGCCTCGCTGCGCTCGAAGCGCAGATGACATCGCTGGAGGCCATCGTCCAGGGGAGCTGCAAGCCTTGAGCCTCAGACCCGCGGCATGAAGCGGTTGTCGTCGCCCCGGCACGTGGAATGGTGGCGGCGCACGGCTATGCCGTGAGCATCTTTGGCGACTGGGCCGCGGGACACCGAAAGGGGGACCTTATGCCTCGCACCAAGAAAACGAAAGGATTGAGTGGTCGTCGCGCAAGACCTGTTTCAAC
>DASQXC010000285.1:0-2227 GCA_035639935.1 Terriglobales bacterium | reverse complement strand
CAACCGATCCGCAAAAGCTGGCGGCGGGCTGGCAGGCCACTCAGCAGCGGCCCACGCCCACGTACTGAAATCCCATCCAGCGCATACGGTTGCCGTCCAGCAGGTTTTTGGTATCGATGACGATGGGGCGGCGCAGCAGGCGCTTGATGCGATCAAAGTCCAGGGCGCGAAATTCCGGCCAGCCGGTGCCCACAACCAGGGCGTCGGAACCTTCGGCCGCGTGATACGCGGATTCACAATAACGCACCGGCATCCGGTCCATCTCCTGCTTGGCATCGGGGATGGCGACAGGATCGTAGGCGCGGACGCGCGCCCCCTTCGCCATCAGTGACTTGGCCAAATGGATAGAGCCCGAGCCGGCCACCGAGTTGGTGTTGGGCTTAAAGGAGAGGCCAAGAATGCCGAACTCCTTGCCCGAAACTCCTTCAAGCACGCCTGCAAGCTTATCCACCACGCGGTCGCAAAGTGAGCGATTGACCTCGCGGGCGGCCGTGAGCACACGCAGCGACACGCCATTGCCCGTCGCCAGTTGCGCCAGCGCCTCCATGTCGCTTTCGACAAAGGGCCCGCCGAAGCCGGCGCCCGGCTGCAGACAGCGCGGTCCAATCTTTTTGTCCAGCCCCAGGGCCAGGGCGAGATCCACGGCGTCCGCACGCACCTGCTCGCAGAGTGCGGACAGCTCGTTGATGAACGATATCTTCGTGGCCAGAAAGGCCGTCGAGGCTTCGCGCACCAGTTCCGCCGTCTCGTGGTTGGTCACGATAATGGGCACGCCCCGCATGGCCAGAGGACGGTAGATCTCCTTGAGCGCCTGCACCGCCTGTGCCGACCGGGTGCCGACCACGATGCGGTCCGGCCAGTTGAAATCTTCCACCGCGCAGCCGTCGGTCAGGAACAGAGGATGAGAGACGATCGTGACCTTGTTGGGCATCTCCTTCATGCGCGCTTCCAGGCGAGCGGCTGTGCCCACCGCCGCCGGCGTCACCAGCACCAGGGTGACGTCATGCTGGAGATTGACGGCCAACTTCATCGCGATCTCTTCAATGTATCGGTGAGAATCCTCGGCCAGGAAGAGTACTTGGCATTTGCTGGCAAACGATTCCAGGTCCGTGGAGTAAGCCAGCCGGCTGGCACGGATATTGCGCTTAATGACCTCTTTCAGATTTTTTTCGTAGAAAGGAATGCTGCCCTGAGCGGTTGCATAAATGCGTACGCTGTCTGCGTCATAGCAAGTGACGGGGTTGCCGAAATCCGCCAGGCAGGCAGAAACCACCGTGCCCAGGTATCCCGCGCCATAGACTCCGATGTGCATGGTACCTCCTTGTGCGCCTCATGCGTTCAACGTGGTCCATCTGGGAGAACGGCAGGCATACGGCGCCTTCCTTTGTTTACCCTGCTCGCCGAGCACCAACAAGATGAAGAGAGGACATGTACGGTGGACTAGAAGCAAGAATTAGCGACCACGACGCAGCAAGCAGGACTCCGGACTTGCCGCTTCCCGCCTCCTGCTTCCTACTCTCTGGTTCTTAGCAGGCTACTGCCAAGCTGGATGGGCGCGAGGTCTTGCCATTGCAGACTCTCGGTTTGGCGCACAAAGGTAAGCTCGTCGATGAGAGTGCGGCGCGGACCGTGATATTGCGTCCAGCGCTGCCGGATCTCCGGCAGCACAAGCTGCGCTCGCTCCGGCGCTTCGCTCTTGATGATGGTGAGGTGTGGCATGTAAGGCCAGGGTTCGTCCGAGAGGAGAGGCCCAGTGTTGAGCCGGTCGTGTAGTTCACGCATCTTGTAGGCCGCATGCGCGACCCGGATGAAAACCACTGGCGTACGCGGGACGAAACTCTCCACGTCCCCGAAAGCGATCTCGAACGGCTGCTGGTTGCGGCAAAGCGCCTCCAAAGTGCCACGGGCTTCTCTTTCAGGGCCTCGCAGGAGTCGCGGCGGAAGAACAGTGATATGCGCAGGAAGATGGCCGTATGAAGGATCGAACTCGCGGCGGAGTTCCCCGACGAAGCACCCCAAGATATCCTGAATGTAGGCCACAACCGCGTATTGCGGCGGTTCCATCAGTGTTTACCACCTCCGCAATTATATCAACCGAAGCCGGTCCGAGAGAGGCACACGCAAGCCCCCCGCTTCTTTCGCGCGTCGGCTAAAATACAGAAAGTCGGGGCGTTGCGCCTGTTAGCGCACCCGGTGAATCAGGAGAATGGGGGATGCTGGTTTCAAG
>DASQXC010000284.1:0-4235 GCA_035639935.1 Terriglobales bacterium | reverse complement strand
CGCCCTCCAATGGCAACCACGACCTGCACGCCGCCATGGGTCTCAAACTCCCCAATGCTCAACTCCCCTCGGTGTTTGTGGACCGAGAAAGAGGGAGACATCACCAGTGTAGTGAACCGGTCAGCGACCTCCTGCCGCTGCACTTTTCCCGCCCGTGTGCGCTCCTTAATAGCCATGATACCTTCCGCAATATGGAGTTCGCGCGGACGGCCGTAATCGTAGAGCCGGTAAGTGGTGTCCGAGTTCTGCTGCGTTTCGACCAGAACAGACCCCGGACCGATGGTGTGAACCGTACCGGCATCGACATAGATCATCTCGCCCGGGTGGATCTCTACCCAGTTCAGAAGCTCCTCGGCGCGAATTTCGCGTATAGCGCGCGCCAGTTGCTCGCGGGTGATGCCTGGTTGCAGCCCCAACGCCACCTGCGCTCCCGGATCCGCTGCCAGAACGTACCAGCACTCGGTCTTGCCGCAGGGCTGGCCAACACGGCGGGCTGCCTGGTCGTCGGGGTGCACCTGAACTGAGAGCTTCTCGCGCGGAAATAGAAATTTGATCAGCAGCGGGAAACGCTCGGTCTCACGCGCCGATTCCCCCACGAGCGCGCGTCCATATTGCCGGCACAGTTCGCCGAGGGTTCGGCCTGCGAGCGGACCATTGACCACGCGGTTCTCATCGCCAGTTAGCCACACCTCGCCGATAGGTCTTTCACAGCGGTGACTTGGGTAAACAGGCGAGAGGTCGCGAGCGCCCCAGGGACGGTCGACGAACTCCGGCCGCAACAACAATGGATAGAGCGCTGACATCAAGAATCAGAACGGTCGGATGGCTAGCGTTCCGGCCGGAGTGGCTGCTTACCACATTAGAATACCGCGCGCTGGCCAGCGTTGCCGCTAGAGGGCGGCGAAAAACTGCCGCATCCGCTCTACCCCGCGGTCGAGCTCCCTGCGCGTAGTAGCGTACGATATGCGGATGTGCTCTCGCGTCCCGAACGCTTCTCCTGGGACGACCACCACGTGGGCCTCACGCAGCAGCCGCGCCGCAATGTCTGCCGCCGAGTGCAGCCCATTCCGTCCAAAGAAATGCGAAATGTTGGGGTATACGTAGAAGGCACCTTGCGGCTTCGGGCAGCGCAAGCCGAGGATAGTCCGCAAACCATCCAGCACGCGGTCGCGCAGGGCGATATATTCGGCACGCATCTGCTCCACGCATTCCTGCGGCCCGTTGAGCGCGGCTGCAGCCGCTTTCTGCACGATTGAAGTGGTACTTGACGTGGACTGGCTCTGCAGCTTGCTCATCGCCGAGACAACTGGCACCGGCGCCATCGCAAAACCCAGGCGCCAGCCGGTCATGGCGTATGTCTTGGAGAGTGAACCCACGATGACCAAGTGCTCCTTGCAGTCGCGCAGCGCGCCCACCGAGAAGCGCTTTCCGGTGAAGTTCAGGTACACGTAGCATTCGTCGGAAAGAACGTAAATGCCACGCTGATGCGCCAGGCGCACTACGGCGGTCATGTCCTCGGGGCTCATCACCGCGCCCGAGGGGTTACAGGGCGAATTCAGGATGATGACCTTGGTGCGGGGTGTGATGGCGCACTCGACCATCTCGGGGGTGAGCCCGAAGCCACGCGTCTCGTCGGCTTCCACTAGCACCGGCTTGCCTCCCGAGTAGCGGACCATGTCCTTGAATGAGACCCAGTAGGGTACCGGCAGGATGACTTCATCGCCATGGTCCACCAGCACCTGGATGGCGTTGAACAGCGCCTGCTTGCCGCCGGTGGAGGCGATCGCCTCTTCGCGCTTGTAGTCAGAAGCGAAGTCCGCATGGTGGCGGTGGACAATGGCGTCGCGCAGTTCGGCGATTCCCGCTACCGGCGTGTATTTGGTGAAATTCTGCTGAATGGCAACTATGGCTGCATTTTTGATGTGCTCTGGGGTGGAGAACTGCGGCTCTCCCATCCCAAAATCCACCAAGTCGATGCCGGAGGCGCGCAGCTTCTCCGCCTCGTTTACCACCGCCATCGTGGCGGAAATCTCGATGCGCTGGATGCGATCAGCAAGCGTTTTTCTGGCTTCTGCGACTGTGGTCATTGCTATTTCCCCGTTTTTTTGACCAGCTTAGGACGAGCCGGGGTCCCCAGCAACCCGGGTGCCCCGGACGAAGTCGCTTTTATATCGTGGGGATGCAAACCTGGCGTTGGCTTCCGGATCTGGTGGGCGCTGTTCACCTTGTGATGCAACTTGCGCTCGACCAGCGGCGGCACCAGCCCCCCTACAGAGCCGCCGAGCTGGAATACGTCTTTGATCAGGCGCGAGCTCAAATAGGAGTATTTCTCCGCCGGCATCATAAAAACCGTCTCCAGTTCCGGCTCCAGCTTGCGGTTCATGAGCGCCATCTGCAGCTCGTATTCGTAGTCGCTGATGGCGCGTATCCCCCGCACCAAGGCGCGGGCGCGCACTCTCCGCGCGTACTCCACCAGCAGTCCCTCAAAGGAATCCACCACCACGTTCTTCCACGGTTGGGTCAGCGTCGCCAGCATTTCCTTGCGTTCTTCCACAGTGAATAGAGGCGATTCTTTGTCGGGATTGCGTACCACCGCGACGATGAGTTTATCGAAGAGATTGCTTCCCCGCTGAATCAGGTCGAGATGCCCGTTGGTCGGTGGATCGAATGAGCCGGGATAGATGGCAATGACGCCTTTCAAAGGTCCTCAGCACTGCAGAAAATCAGTGGCAAAGCGATTCTAAGCTGTGGAAGACCGGTGCGGCAATGCGTTTGTGTGTTGTTATAGCTCCGACTTAGTGCAGTTCTCCGCAGCCTCTGACCTAAGCTGAGCTCCCGAAGTCTCCAGCCGGACCAGTTTTCGCGTGCTGCGGTGTCAAGCTATGCGCAGCCCCGCTGCAACAGGCCAGGATCTCCTTTTCAGTGAGCAGGCGGTTGGACTGCTTGGCGCGCTCTAAGATGCGGTTCACGGTCTCTTCCGAAACCGGCAGCCCTCTGCGCTCCAGCCAGAAAAGGATGTTGGACTTGCCGCTCATAGGGCCGATCTCAATCACCTGATCAAGGCCAAAGAAGTGCGAGGGCACGCCGGAATAGACGGTGTTGGCCAGCTCGATATCGTTCTTCTTGAGTGCCTTGATCACTGCCGCGGCGTGCACGCCGGTAGCGGTGCGGAATGCATCCTCGCCCAAGACCGGATAGTTCCTTGGGATGGGCACGCCGGTGACGCGCGAGACTGTCTGGCAATAATCCTTCAGTCGGGTCAAGTCCTGCTTATCCCAGGGCTCGACGCCCATCAGCTTAAGGTTCACTAGCATCAGGTCCATCTGCGTGTTGCCGACGCGTTCCCCGATCCCAATAGCACAGGCGTGCACGCAATCGGCGCCAGCTGCCAGCGCAGCCAGCGAATTGGCGACCGCCAGACCGCGGTCACAGTGTCCGTGCCAATCCACGCGAATCTTCTCGCCCGAGGACTTCACGACTTCATTGATCACGAACTGCACCAACGCGAATGCGCCCATAGGGGTAGCGTGCCCACAGGTGTCGCAAATCACGATAGCGCGCGCACCATTATTGATAGCGCTCGAATACAAGCGCTTGATAGTTGCCGGATCGCAGCGCGTTGTGTCCTCGGTTACGTACATCACCTCCAGCCCCAAGGAGCGTGCATATTTGACCGCGCCCTCCGTAGTGCGCAGGAGAAAATCATCGGTCCAATCCTCGGTGTAGCGGCGGATGGGGCTGGAGCCGATGAACGTGGCTGCCTCAATCGGAACCCCGGTCTTCTCCACGATCTCAGCGATGGGCCTGATGTCGTTCTCGTGGGTGCGGGCGGCGCAATTGGCCTTGATCTTCAGGCGAGCCCGGGCGATCTCGCGGGCGAGCGCTTCCACGTGCGCCTGTGCCCGCGGGCCCGCGCCGGGCAATCCCAAGTCGAGGGAGTTGATCCCCAGCGACTCCATCAGGTGAAGGATCTCGATTTTCTCTTCGATGGAAGGATCGCGGACGGAAGGCGACTGCAGGCCGTCGCGCAGGGATTCGTCATTGAGCAGCACTGGTCCGTGCGGCGTGAGCTGCGGTGCTGCAACCCGGTTCCAGTCGTAAATGAGATCGGAACGATTCATGCGGGTAGTACCGAGTACGGACAGCGGATTTGCATAGTACATCCCGTGGAAGCGCAGGCCTTCAGCACTGCGGCTAGCTCATCGAAGAAATCGGCCTTCAGGCCCTCGGGCTAA
>DASQXC010000283.1:0-5627 GCA_035639935.1 Terriglobales bacterium | reverse complement strand
TAATTCGGCCCGCCGCCACCCTCGGGCGGCACCCAGGTGATGATTTCGTACGGATCCATGATGTCGCACGTTTTGCAGTGCACGCAGTTCGAGGGGTTGAGGTGAATCTGCTTCCCGCTGGGAATGTCTGATGCCTCGACCATTTCGTACACGCTGGCGGGGCAGAAGTGCTGGCAGGGATTGCCGAATTCCATCACGCACCGCGTATTGCAGATGTTCGTGTCGTGAATGATGAGGTGCGCCGGCTGGTCTTCCTCGTGCTTGGTGCCGGAGTGATACAGGTCGGTGAGCTTGTCGAAAGTCACCTTGCCATCCCCTTTGAAGTCGTTCAGCAGGTGGGCCTCGGTGCCGCCATCTGCGGGCAATTCGGCCAGTTTCTTCAATCGGCGATGTCCAGCCCTGGTGGAGTAACGCGTGTGTAGCCCGCGCCCGCCGGTGAGCTGCTGCAAGCCGGCGTGGAGCATGCCGGCCCAAAAGCCGTGCTCGAATGCTTGATGGAAGTTACGCACCTTCCATAGCTCCTGCTTGATCCAACTGTTCTCGACGCGCCGCTGGTATCCGGCAAGTCGCACGGCCGAAAAATCGTTCTGCCTTAGAGCATCAAAGGCGGTCTCTGCCGCCAGCATGCCGCTCTTGATCGCCAGATGGATGCCCTTCAGGCGCTGCGAGTTCAGAAAGCCGGCAGAATCGCCCAGGATCATCCAGCCATCACCCGCCAGCGGCGGGATCGCCCACCACCCCCCATAGGGCAGCGACTTGGCACCATAGCGGATCATCCGCCCGCCCTCCAGCAGCGTTCGCACAAAAGGATGCAGCTTGAATTCCTGCAGCACACGGTGCGGATCCAGACGCGGATCGGGATAATCCAGGCCCGTTACAAAACCGAGCGACACGATGTTGTCTTTGCCGCCGTAAACCCAGGCTCCGCCATATTCGCGTGAGGTGAGCGGCCAACCCATGGTATAGATCACTTCGCCAGGTGCAATGCGTCCCGGAGGAAGCTCCCACAGCTCTTTTACACCCACGCCATAGGTCATGGGACTACGCTCGCAATCGAGACGGAAGCGCGCCACCAGTTGCTTGGCCAGCGAGCCGCGCGTGCCTTCGGCCAGGATTACTATCTTGGCCTTCAGGTCATAACCGGGCTCGAAGTTGGACTTGGGCTGGTTGGATTTGTCCACGCCTTTATCGTCGGTGCGCACGCCGACAACGCGCTCGTCCTCGATCAGTAACTCGGAACCGGCAAAACCGGTAAACACCGTGATTCCTCCGGCCTCGACCTTCTCGCCCATCCATTTGGTGAATCGGTTGAGCGAAATCACGTAGTTGCCGTGGTCGCGCAGCGGCGGAGGTGTGATTGGGAGCTTGAATTTCCCGGTCCGAGTCAAAAAGTAAACTGCTTCCTTCGTGACCTCGGCGTCGATGGGCGCTTCCTTTTCGAAGCTCGGCAGCAGCTCGCGCATGGAGCGCGGATCCAGCAGCGCGCCCGAAAGGCAGTGCTGCCCGATCTCGCGTGCCTTTTCGAGTACGTAGATGTTTTCCTTGCTGCGCTGCTTGTCCGGATTCTTGGAGTTGTGTTCGTCTATGAGCTGCGCCAGCCGCAGAGCGCAGGCCAGTCCCGCCGGCCCGCCTCCGACGATCACGACGTCGGCTTCCATCTGCGGGCGCTCGATGCCGGTCAGCGGCTTGCGAAAGATGATCATCGTCTCAGTGCGGCCTTGGAATATCCAAGTCGCGACAAATCTTGGTAACGACCGGCTCTTTGATTTGACGATGTCGCGGGAACGGCGCTTGCTCGACCTGCTTCGAGGTTCACGTATATTGAACGCTTCCCGCCCTCGCGATGCAAATAGCACCCGTGCTGTTTCAAGGTGGCGAATCAGGTCGACACGCTTCACTCTATGCGTTTACCGAAATGTTCCCACGCAAGATGCCCCGTTGTGGAACCGGGGGTTCCCAGCAGCTCGCGAGTCGTCTCCAGCATCACCATGTACCCGCCGCCCTGGTCGGCGGGAATCTCTTCGTAGACGGCGGTGAACGTGTACTCCATAGATCCGGATTTATCCGGCTTCCGCTCCGCCTTGATCCCCGCAAGTCCGCGGCGAAAAACTTTAGGCCTTGGCTTTTTTGATCTCTTCCACCAGCGGCGGGATGACTTCGAACAGATTACCGACGATACCAATATCGGCAACCTCGAAGATCGGCGCTTCCGAGTCCTTATTAATGGCGACGATGGTGCGCGAGCCTTTCATCCCGACGATGTGTTGAATGGCACCGCTGATGCCGACAGCAACGTACAGCTTGGGTGCTACCGTCTGGCCCGAGGAGCCGATCTGGCGATCCATGGGGAGCCAGCCGGCGTCGCAGATAGGACGCGAGGCCGCAATCTCTCCGCCCAGCGCCTCCGCCAGTTGCCTGGCCAGACCGATGTTTTTCTCTTCTTTGATCCCGCGGCCCACGGATACGATAATCTCGGCCTGTGTGAGGTCCACCGCCTGCTTGGCCTCTTTGAAGATGTCGCCCGGTTTGTTGCGCAGCGCGGAATCGGGGACGTCCGCCTGCACGGTCTCGATAGGCGCTGCCGAAGCGCTGGCTTCGACCTGATCGCCACGGAAAGCGCCGGTTTGGAAGGTAGCGAAGTACGGCGGCTCGCCGGCAAAGGCTACATCGGCCGCGAACTTACCCTGGAACATCTGCCGCACAAACAGGAGCTTGTCTCCGTCCTTTTTATACCCAATACAGTCGCTGACCAGCGCCCGCCCGAGCGCCGTCGCCAGCTTGGGGGCGAAGTCACGCACCTGATAGGTGTGCGGCATGAGCACCAAGTTCGGCTTCTTTTCAGCGATGAATGTCTGGAGCGCGGCGACGAACGCGTCGGGAGTGTACTTAGCAAGGTGCGGCGACTCGAGGTCGTATACCTTCCCAACCTTCATGGCCGCGATTTCCTTAGCGATACCAACCACCTCGGAGCCGACGGCCGCTGCTTCCAAGGGCCATCCCGTCTCCCGCGCGATGGCCTGTGCGGCGGTGAGCGTCTCGAAGGAGACACGGTTCAGTTTTCCCTCACGCTGCTCGGTGATTACAAGTATGCTCATGGCCCGTATCGCTACTCACTCGGTACTCGTTACACGTTCAAGCGCGATTTCACACGCCCGCGCAGCACACGTCCGATAGCCATCAACGCCAGTCCCAGGAGCGCGTCAAAAGCAAATACGCCCGTCCAGAACAAGTGGCCTGACCGTATATCTGATGGCACGAAGACCACCAGAATCCAGGCAAACGCCAGCAGCAGCGCGCCGACCGTTACCAGCGTATCGCCGGTCTGGCGCTGCTTGACCGGTTGCTCCATGTGTGCAAGCTCGTAGGCGTTCGAGCGCGGCTCTCTGGTCTCTTCACTCACAGCACCCTGACCTCGTTCTTCAACTTTTCCGCCAGTTTGCGGGCGATGTCGGCGGGAGAGCCCTCAAGCATCTCCGTTCTCTTCGCCTTCTCGGGGATATACAGCCTCTCTATCTTCAGTTGATTGGGAACGAGTTCAGGTTGCACATTGGCGAGCGTGAGTTTACGCAACGGCTTGTTCTTGGCCTGCTTGATGCCGATCAGCGTGGCGTAGCGCAGCTTGTTAATCCCTGACTGGATTGTGAGCACCGCCGGCAGCGGCATCTCGACGTATTGGAAGTACCCGGCCTCAAGCTCACGCTTCACCTTGATGCCGCCATCTGACTTCTCGATCTGCATGATGATGGTGGCGTGCGGCCAGCCCAGCAGTTCGGCGAGAATCACGCCCGTCTGCGCAGAGCCGAAGTCGTCCGATTGCAAGCCGGTGAAAATCAGGTCGAATTTCTCATCCTTGATAGCGGCGGCAAAGGCGCGCGCAATGTTAGCGGGATCCAAGGTGACGAATGTGGCGTCGTCCAGGTGAATGGCGCGATCGGCGCCCTTGGCCAGCGCCTCGCGCAGCACTTGCTGAGCGCGCGCTGGTCCGGCGGTGATCACCACCACCTCGCCGCCGTGCTTCTCTTTCTGGCGCAGCCCTTCCTCCAGCGCGTACGCGTCCGGTTCATTCACTTCGTAGGAGACATCCTCGCGGATCCACGTGCCGAATTCGTTTAGCTTCAGCGGCGCGTCCTTCTGCGGCACCTGCTTCATGCACACTAAAATCTTCATCGGCTATCTTCCGCGAACAGGGCAGTATAAATGACAGTCGCGCGGGGAAAAATCGACCGAGACGCCGAGTGCGCCGAGGTTTCTTATCTCTGCGTCCTCTGCGTCCTCGGCGGTTATCGGTTTGAATCCTAGCGATCAATCCAAAAACGCCACTGACTGCACGCCCGACACTTCGAAGCGCTTGCGACAGCGCAGGTTCTTACACATCACGACGTTGTCGCGCCGCACCATATAGGAGCGTGCCTTGGCAAAGCGGGCGCGATCGCGCTCGTCGGCGCGGCCAGGAAGCTGACGCTTCTTGGTACGCACCAGCCATGCCAGCTCATATTCGGCAGCTTGGCGGCAATGCGGGCACGTCAGCGGCGCCGGCTTCTTCTGCTCTTGTTCATCAAAGAAATCCTTCTCCTCCATACGCAGGCGATTATTGCATAATGCGCCCTGAGGCCGGCTTGACGAAGCGCAAGAAACGAAAAGCATTCCGTGTTGTTGCTGCGGTAAAGGCCGCGGCGCGTGAAAAGATTGGCACCCCGCCGCCTGCGCGCCGTGTGCCAGACGTCAAGAAGGAGCGTCGTCAGAAGCACAAGCCCACCCTCAGGAAGCTGCTGGAAGAACAATAATGACAAGGCGTGCACCCAAGCCCAGCCGTCCGCATATGCCGGGATACGGTCTGCCCGAGCACAGCAGAGGCCTGCTGCCCTGGAGGTGGGCGGAGCAGCGCCTCGCCCAATCCCACAATTACTGGATCACGACCGTGCGCCCCGACCGCCGTCCGCACACCATGGTGGTCTGGGGTCTGTGGCTGGCGAACGTCTTTTACTTCTCGACCGGGCGCGAATCGCGCAAATCGCAAAACCTGAAGGCCAATCCCAAGTGCGTGGTGTGCAGCGAACGGGCGCACGAAGCGGTGATCGTCGAAGGCATTGCTCGCGAAGTACGCGACGGCGCGCTCCGCAAGCGCTTTTTCCGCCTCTACCAGCGCAAATACAATTTTGACATGTCCCCCTACCAGCAGGAGCCCATCTGGGCGGTAAGTCCGGTAAAGGTGTTTGGGTTTGACGAAAAGCTCACCCTCAACCGCGCCACGCGCTGGCGCTTTTAGCAGAAGGACGTTTACACGAATATGTGACAGTAACGGTGCTCCCCTTGACAGACTCCAATTGCGACAGCTACAGTTCGCGTTCGTTAAAAGCTGTCCAGCCACTCGCTTCGCCTCGAAGTTGAGGACAGCTCCCACGATGCCGGCCTTTTCGGCAGGTGTAGCAGGCACTCAATAAGTCTGAAAACGAGAATGAGCAACGCTTTATGGATCGCTTTGTGCCGTTTGCCGAGCACCAAGCTCAGCAGGCGGGCAAATCGGCCTTCTTTGTTAACGACGAGCCACTTGCCAGACCAGCCCTAGCCACTGGCAGCTTAGGAGGAGATTCATGATGCGCGCACACAAGGGTGAAAGAAGCATGTCT
>DASQXC010000282.1:0-11688 GCA_035639935.1 Terriglobales bacterium | reverse complement strand
CGCGACAACGATCTATGGCTGCGCGGCCACCCGGGTACACGCGATGGGCGCAAGGGCAGCGCGCCCTTGGGCCGCACCTATTTTCTCTCGAACTGGGAACTGGACAAGAACCTTTTCGCCAAAGACTTCGTCCGCCTAAAGCTGGGGCCGTTCCTCGACAGCGGCAACATCAACGATTCGACTCCCGACCTTGGTTCCCAAAAATGGCTTTGGGACACAGGGGCGCAGGCGAAGTTGCGCGTGCTCGGGGCCGAAGTCATTTTTGTATATGGCAAGGATCTGCGGTCGGGAAACAATGGCTTTTACGTGACGGTCGGACTATAAGTCCGCGATTGCCGTCGGCGAGGCTGGATTAGGGGCAATTTCGGTTTCTGCTCGAGTCCTGTGAAAGGGCATGGCCTCAGCCTTGCGTTTCAGCCGCCTGTTAAGCTGCGCTGAACAAGGATCCCATGAAAATGCAGGCGCGCCACATCCATCTCGGACCGCGCTCTACGTTGGAAGCTTTTCGTGGGGTTCTTCTGTGGTTGCCTCTTTTCTGCGGATTTCGTCCACGCGCTTGGCCATAGCGTGTTTGAGCCGGTCAATGCCCTCGCCGGTCACGCCGGAAATGGGATACAGGGCAAGTTTCCAGCGCCGGCAGAACTGGCGCAGTAGAGCGAGCTTGTGCTCATTCGCGATATCGATTTTCGCGGCCGCCGCCAGCATCGGCTTCTTCTCCAAACTGGCGCCGAAGCTGGCTAGCTCGTTCATGATGACTTCGAAGTCCTTCACCGGGTCAGGACGCCCGCTTGCATCCGACACGTCCACTAAGTGGACCAGCAGGCGCGTTCGCTCGATGTGTCGCAGAAACTGTGTACCCAGGCCGGTGCCCGCGTGCGCGCCCTCGATCAACCCAGGAATATCGGCCACCACGAAACTGATCTGCTCTGGTTCTTCGCCCACGGCCACGACGCCCAGATTGGGCTCGAGAGTGGTGAAAGGATAATCGGCAATCTTGGGTCGCGCCGCGGAGATATGCGAGATGAGCGTGGACTTGCCGACGTTGGGGCAGCCGATGAGGCCGACATCCGCTAGCAGCTTGAGCTCCAGCCGATAGGCCCGCTCCTCACCCGGACGCCCGGGCTCACTCTCACGCGGAGCCTGGTGAGTGGACGTGGCAAAACGCGCGTTCCCGCGACCGCCCCGGCCGCCACGGGCAATCACGATGCCCTCATCGGGCCGCGTGAAATCGTGTATACGCTCGCCCGAGACCGCATCGTACAGAATCGTACCGACCGGCACCTTCAGGACTACGTCGGCGCCCTCGCGCCCGGTGCGGTTTGAACCTTCGCCGTGCCGGCCGCGCTCCGCCTTGTGCTCCGGATTGAAGCGGAAGTGGACGAGCGTATTGTGGCGCTCGCTGGATTCCATAATGACGTCGCCGCCCTTGCCGCCGTCGCCGCCGGAAGGCCCCCCGCGTGGGACGTATTTCTCGCGCCGAAAGGCAACGCATCCGTCGCCGCCGTCGCCGGCTTTCACCCGGATGTTGGCTTCGTCAATGAACATAATGAAACCCGGACGGCGGGGACCAACTCGTATTTGAAGTCCCTGTTCGAGGATAAACCATTCATTTCTTGCGGGAGCGACGGAGCGGGCGATGACATGCTGCCGAACCTGCGATTAATATAAGTTTTAGGTTTTCATTTCCTCCTTTTGAGGGCACTCATGGCAGCAACACTGCTCGACGGGGTAAAGATCGCCAACGACATCAAGAACGAAGTGGCAGAAGAAGTACGCCGGCTGCGCGAGACCGGCCTGCGTCCCGGATTGGCAGCCGTGCTGGCGGGCAGCAACCCGGCTTCCGAGATCTACGTCCGCAGCAAGGTGCAGACTTGCGAAGCACTCGGGCTGTATAGCGAAAAGATTATGCCCTCGGAATCGTCCACAACGGAGGAACTGCTGGAACTGGTGCACGATCTGAACGCGCGTGACGAGATCGACGGCATCCTGGTGCAACTGCCGTTGCCGCCGCAGGTAGATTCCAAGAAGGTCCTGCTGGCGGTTTCGCCCGAGAAGGACGTGGACGGCTTCCATCCCATGAACGTCGGTTTTCTTTCCACCCAGCGCCCTGGGCTTGTGCCCTGCACGCCTGCCGGCATTATGGAGATGCTGCGCCGCAGTAGCATTCCGGTCGAAGGCGCGGAAGCGGTGGTGGTGGGACGCAGTGACATCGTCGGCAAGCCCATGGCGATGCTCTTGACGAACGCCAATGCTACCGTGACCATCTGCCACTCCAAGACTCGCGATCTGCCGGGGGTCTGCCGGCGTGCCGACATTTTGGTAGCGGCCATGGGCCGCGCCGGCTTTGTTAACCGTAACTTCGTCAAACCCGGGGCCACAGTGATAGATGTTGGCATGAACAAGATCACCAGCCGCGAGGAGTTCGACAAATTTTTCAAAGGCAATGAAAAGCGCGAGCAGGCGTTCGCCAAGAATGGCTACACGCTGATCGGCGATGTGCATCCTGAAGTTTCCGAGATTGCCGGCGCTCTCACGCCAGTGCCAGGGGGCGTCGGGCCCCTGACCATTGCCATGCTGATGGCCAACACACTGAAGGCGGCGAAGCTTCGTCGCGGCGCGCGCTTTGAAATTCCTGCCCTGGCGGAGCGAGGCTAGTTGCTGCGCGTCGGCCTCACCGGCGGCGTCGCCTGCGGCAAAACGACGGTCGCTCGGATGATGGAAAAGCGCGGAGCTCACGTGGTGCTGGCCGATGAGATCGCTCATCAGCTCATGCGGCCGGGCGAGCCCGTCTATTATGAAGTCGTGCGCCACTTCGGACAGGAGATTGTCGGCCTCGACGGCGGCATTGACCGCAAGAAGCTGGCGGAAGTGGCCTTTGGCTCGGGGCGGGTCCAGGAACTGAATCACATCGTTCATCCGGCCGTCATTGCTCATCAAGACGCCTGGGCAAAGGACATGGCCGCCAAGCACCCGGACGGTATCGCCGTTGTAGAAGCAGCTTTGATGTTGGAAGCCGGAGTTGGCGAGCGCTTTGACAAGCTGGTCGTGGTCACCTGCGGGCTGTCACACAAGATCGACCGCTTCGCGCGCCGTCACAATCTGGACCTGGCGGCAGCCGAGCGCGAGGTGAACCGCCGCATGGCCGCCCAGTTCCCTGACGAAGAGAAGGCCCGCGCCGCCGATTGTGTCATCGACAACTCCGGGACGCTGGACGAACTTGAGGCCAGAGTGGACGCGCTCATGGCGGAGCTGCGGTTTCTTGCGCACAAGTCGGCACCGCCCGGATGCGGTGGTTGAGGCTATTTGCCAACGGGTTTCCACTGCTGGAAGGGCTCGGATGAAGTCAATTTTGCCCGCTGACCTTGAGGCAAAGCGTGTCGCCATTGCGAAGACACATAACAAACTTGTCATCCTGCTACTCCTGGCGATGTTCATCTTCTTCTTCTTCGCCGTCGCTCCCATCCTCGCACCACACCGTAACCCGTACGCCATCTTCGAAGCGTTGCTTCTGTGCTTGGTTGATGCGACCTATGGCCTTTATCGCGTCTTCAAGTACGATGAGCAATTGTGCAGAAGATATGGTTTTTGTGCCCACATTGCCAAAAGTCCCTGTACGAATCACGTGCGAACTTGACCGGCCATTGCCGAAATGCCGGCAGAGTTTCTGCCCCTCAGTCGAGTTGGCTTTGGTTCCGCGTTTTTTGTCCGCGTCGCGTCAATCCGCCGCGAAGAATCTAAGATAAGTCCATGAGATCGATTCGTCCCATCCTGCTCGCCCTGCTAATTGCCGGTGTGTTTTATTACTTCACCACCTACCATCGCTTGCCGCCATCGTCCACCAGTTGGGTGACGCGTCCGTCAAACGTTGATATTACGCAGGCCGCCGGGCCGCAGAGCTTCGATCCCGAAGAACAGGAGAACATCAACGTTTACAAGAAGGCGCTGCCGGCGGTCGTAAACATCACCTCGACCACCGTAGGCTTTGATTTCTTTTATGGCCTGGTTCCGCAGCAAGGCCAGGGCTCCGGGTTCATCATCGACAAGCAAGGACACATTCTGACCAACTATCATGTCATCGGCGACAATCCCCGGCGCTTAGAGGTGACACTCTCCAACCGCAAAAAATATCCGGCGGAGATCGTCGGGCTCGACAAGTCGCATGATCTGGCGGTCATCCAGATCAAAGCACGCGACGAGTTGACGCCTGCTGTCCTTGGCGACTCTCACGGGCTGCAGGTGGGACAAAAGGTCTTCGCCATCGGCAACCCCTTCGGCCTGAACGGTACGATGACGCGCGGCATCGTCAGCTCCATTCGCTCGGTGCGTGAGCCCGAGGGCGGGGCGCTCATCGACGAGGCCATCCAGACCGATGCTCCCATCAACCCCGGCAACTCCGGCGGGCCGCTGCTGAACTCCCACGGCGAGGTCATCGGCATCAACACATTGATCCTCAGCTCCGTAGGGCAGAGCGCGGGCATTGGCTTCGCCATTCCCATCAATGCGGCCAAGGCGGTGCTTAATGACCTGGTGCAGTTTGGGCAGGTGCGGCGGCCCGTGCTCGGCATCCGCAGCCTCCCCATCGGACCGGAACTGGCGGCGCAAATGGGATTGCCGGCGGATTACGGGCTGCTGGTTCTCTCTGTCGTTCCCGGTGGGCCCGCCGACCGCGCCGGACTCCGCGGCGGTTCGGAAAAGGCATACCTCGGCAACACGCCTATCATGCTGGGCGGCGATCTGATCGTCCGCATCGACGCTCAGGACATCGAAGACCAGCAGGACATCGCCCATGTCATGAACCAGCATCATGCCGGCGACAAGATCAAGATCTATTTCTTTCGCGGCAAACGCAAGATGGAAACCACCGTCACCCTGGGTGAGGCGCGCAGCTACTCCGGGGCGTAACGGACGTAAACCTGGCGTCCCGCCGGCCGGTACGCGGTCGGGAGGGAGTCCCCAGCACCCTGCAGTTGGCGGGCTGGGGTGTCCGGGACGCCCGCGGGACAGCCGCCGAGACGGCGGCGTTACATGACCTAGAGACGCAGCATGCTTAGTGTGTACAAGCGGTTACGACTTACTTGTGTTCATTTGACTCTCCCCTCGATGCTGGACTAGCCTCAAGTTCGTTTCCGATGGCGCGACAACCCGCATGCAAATTACTGGCAATCTGCTGACTGCATTAGTCGCCGCCGTGATTGCGACGGGCAGTGCACCTGCCGCGAGCCGCGCCCCCCTCCACGTGCCCCACGTCATGGTGGCCAGCGGTCACGAGTTGGCATCGCAAGCTGGGGTGGAGATCATGCGCCAAGGGGGCAATGCCGTGGATGCTGCGGTGGCAACAGGCTTCGCGCTGGCCGTCGTGCTTCCCGAGGCCGGCAACCTGGGAGGTGGGGGATTCATTCTGGTGCGGCTGGCAGACGGCCGCGCACACTTTCTTGATTTTCGCGAAAAGGCTCCGGCGGCCGCGTCGCGCGACATGTATCTGGACGCCAAGGGCAACGTAGTCCCGGATGCCAGCATTGTCGGATACCGCGCTATCGCATTGCCGGGCTCGGTCGCGGGGCTGGTTTACGCCGAAAAGAAATTCGGAAAGCTCAGCCTTGCTCAGGTGATGGCGCCGGCGGTTCGCCTCGCGCGTCAGGGCTTCAGACTTTCTGAGCGCCATGCCCGCCGGCTGCATGATCCCGGGCTGGCCCAATCCCGTGAGTCGCGCCGCATTTTTCAGCGCGATGGCCATTACTACCAGGTGGGCGAAACCTTCAGACAACCGGAACTGGCTCGCACGCTGGAGCGCATCGCCATAGATCCCGACAGTTTTTATCACGGCGCGCTGGCGCAGGAGCTGGCGGCGTCTATTCAGAAAGGCGGTGGTCTGATCACCGCCAGGGACCTCGCGGCCTATGAAGTGAAGGAACGAGAGCCCGTGCATGGCAGCTATCGCGGATATGAGATTATTTCGGCACCGCCGCCCTCCTCCGGGGGAATCGCGTTACTAGAAGTGCTGAATATCCTCGAAGGCTACGAACTGGCAAAGCTCGGCCCTAGTTCCGCTGAATCCATTCACCTGATCACCGAGGCCTTTCGCCGAGCCTTCTTCGATCGCGCCGAGCTGCTCGGCGACCCGGATTTTGCGAAGATCCCCGTAGCAGCCTTAATGGATAAGCACTATGCCGCTGCGTGGCGTGAGTCGCTCAACCCACGGCGCGCCAGCCGCAGCGCCGATCTTCGACGGCCTGTAGAGGTCTTCGAAAAGCTCGACCGCATGGCCAGCGCGGGTGAGTCCGCCCACACGACACACTACTCAGTCGTGGATTCTGCCGGCAATGCCGTGGCGGTAACTACAACTCTCAACGACAATTTTGGATCGCGTGTGACCGCCGAGGGCCTGGGCTTCCTGCTGAATGACGAGATGGACGACTTCACTGCCAAACCGGGTGTGCCCAACATGTTCGGCTTGTTGCAAAGCGAAACCAACGCTATCGCCCCCGGCAAGCGGCCGCTTTCCGCCATGTCGCCCACCATAGTCCTGAAAGATGGGCGCTTGTTCATGGTTCTGGGTTCTCGGGGCGGTCCCAGGATAATCACTGCCGTGGCGGAAGTGCTGGTAAATGTAATCGACTATGGGATGCGTATCCAGCAGGCGGTGGACACGCCTCGTTTTCATCATCAGTGGATGCCGGACGTGCTGCACGTCGAAGCAGGATTTTCCGCAGCTTTGCAGAAGCAGCTCACAGCGATGGGGCACACGGTGAAAGAAGAGCCCAAACAGGGTGACGGGGAAGCACACGGGCGTTGGGGCGATGTGGAGTGCGTGGCCATCAATCCCCAAAGCGGCGAACGCCTCGGCGCCAGCGATAGCAGGGATGAAGGCAAAGCTGTCGGCTATTAGGAGCGGGGAGGATCAATTTATGTTTGTGTCTCAGCTTACTACTGCAGTTTGCCGTAACCAATAGTTAGTGTACTGTCATCCCGTCTATGACGACGTTGGCGTTTGTCAAGGCACACGTCACAATTACCAAAATAATCCCATTACTCAGCCCATGGTTCGCCCTGATTACCAAGAGTTCTCGCGACTGGCACAGCAAGCGACACTGATACCGGTGACTAAATCCATTTCGGCCGACCTGCAAACTCCGGTGTCGGCCTTTCTTGCGGTCGCCGGCCGGGAGCGGCGAGCATTCCTGCTGGAGTCGGTGGAAGGCGGAGAGAAGATCGGCCGCTACACCTTCCTCGGAGCGCGCCCCTACATGGTGGTGATGGCACGCGAGCGGCAGATCTCGATGCAGCGCGGGCGGGAGTGCCGGGAGTTCACCGGCAGCATTTTCGAGGTGCTGCGTGGGCTGCTTGGCGAGTACCGGCCCGCGCAGGTGGAGGGCGTGCCGCCGTTCACCTCCGGCGCGGTCGGGTTCTTCGCCTACGACGCGGTGCGCCAGTTGGAGAAGCTGCCCTCTATCGCCCAAGCGGATACGCACGTGCCGGACTGCGTCATGATGTTCTTCGACCGGCTGCTGGCGTTTGACCACCTGCGACACCAAATCCACGTAATCGCGGCAGCCGACGTCACGCGCGAGCGTCCCCGCGCCGCCTACGACCGTGCTTTGCGCGAGATTGCAGCCCTGGAGAAACGACTTGCAGCAGGAGCACGTCCGCCAAAGGTGCGCAGCAGCGGAGAACGCCTGAAGATTACGGCCGTTACCACCAGGCAGCACTTTCTGGAGAGTGTCCGCCGGGCCAAAGAATACATCGCCGCCGGAGACGTTTTCCAGGTCGTGCTGTCGCAGCGCTTTGATTTCCAGCCCGAGGCCGCGCCCTTCGACATCTATCGCGCTCTGCGGACGGTCAATCCGTCGCCCTACCTTTATTTTCTGCGCATGGACCACACGCACATCCTGGGCTCTTCTCCGGAGATGTTGGTGCGCGTGAACGGACGCCGCCTCGAATACCGGCCGATAGCGGGCACTCGCCCGCGGGGCGCGAATGATGCCGAAGACAAGCGCCTGGAAGACGAGTTGCGCAGCGACGAGAAAGAGCGGGCCGAGCACGTGATGCTGGTCGATCTGGGACGTAATGACGTGGGCCGGGTGAGCGAATACGGTTCAGTCAAGGTGCGCGATCTGATGTACGTGGAACGCTACAGCCACGTCATGCACTTGGTCTCGGCCATCGAGGGCTGCTTGCGCCCCGAACTCAGCGCGCTCGATGCCTTCGCCGCCTGCTTCCCCGCCGGCACCCTCAGCGGCGCGCCCAAGGTGCGGGCCATGGAAATCATCGAGGAGTTGGAACCGGTACGCCGCGGCGTTTATGGCGGTTCTGTGCTGTACGCTGATTTCGCCGGAAACCTGGACTCTTGCATTGCAATTCGCACCATGGTCATGGACAACGATCGCGCATCTGTGCAAGCGGGAGCGGGAATAGTGGCGGACTCGGATCCCGTGCGTGAGCATGAAGAGTGCGTTAACAAAGCTAAGGCGGTGCTAAGGGCGGTGGAGATGGCTAGAAGTGGCTTGTAACGTTTCGCGTTTCAAGTTTCATGTTTCACGAGGAGGCTTCTATGGGGCACACTTATCGTGTGTATGGCCTTACTAGCCAAATCCGTCGCGCTCAGCGGTTTCGGTGGGCAGCAATATCGCCGAAGGTCAGGGAGACTTTCGAAGAGGGATTTCCGTTACTTTTTATCGCAGGCCCGCGGTTCTCTTTTCGAGCTTGAGACACAACGCGTAATCGCATGCCGTCTGGGCTACATATCGAACCCGGATCTGCAGATGACTCTGAAACAGACCGGAGCAATTGACGCAATGCTGTCTGGCCTGATGCAATCAATGTTGTCGGCGGCTGACGGCGTGAAACGTGAAACATGGTTTTTGTTTTAGACAACTACGACTCCTTTACCTATAACCTGGCCCAGTACCTGGGTGAGCTCGGCGAAGAAGTCATAGTTCGACGCAACGATCAGATCTCGGTCGAGGAGATCGAGGCGATGCACCCGGCCCGCACCGTGCTCTCGCCGGGGCCGTGTACCCCGCAGGAAGCCGGCATCAGCATCGAACTGATCCGGCATTTCGTCGGCAAGCTGCCCATTCTGGGAGTGTGCCTGGGGCATCAGGCAATCGGCGCCGCGTTTGGCGGCAACATCGTTCGCGCTAGAAACTTGATGCATGGCAAGACAAGCCAAGTAGAGCACGATGGGCGAACGATCTTTCGCGGCGTACCTTCGCCGATCACCTGCACCCGCTATCATTCGCTGATCGTCGAAGAGAGCACGCTTCCCCCCGAGCTTGAGGTCACGGCACGAACTACCGAGCGCGACGGTTCCGTGGTGATCATGGGCGTGCGCCACCGCCACGCTCCTGTGGAGGGCGTGCAGTTCCATCCTGAGAGCGTGCTCACGCAATCTGGCAAGCAGATCGTCGCAAATTTCCTGAAGCTGTGACCGCCGTAAGGATCTTGATTACCCAGCGATCTGTTCAAGCGTTCATAGCCTCAAAGTGCTTGACACTTTCGCGCGTGCGGGGTGATGCTACACGCGCTGACACTACCGCCCTGCGACCCAAGACCAAGGTTTGCTGGGTCTCCGGACTGCAGCCAAAGGAAGCGCGATGTCCCAACCCCAACAGGAAAAGCGGGCTACCCGGCGCTTCTCCTTGCGATTGCCCGTAGCCATCCGCTTCACCAACGGTGGAGTCCATGAGTTTTCTGCCGAAACTCGCGACGTCAGTGCGCGCGGCGTTTTCTTCCGTCTCGACAAGAGACTCTCGGAAGGCTCCAACATCGAGTTCACACTCACCCTTCCGCCGGAGATCACGCTGACTGAGAGCATCCGCGTGCGCTGCAAAGGACGGGTGGTGCGGGTGGAGGGGTCTGGGGAGGAGCGCATCGGCATCGCCGCAGTCATCGACCATTACGACTTCGTGGCCGAGGTGTAGTCTCTCCGCGGTGGCCTTCCGGATGATAACATTCTTCGTATCCCCGATGTTTCGCAAGGCCACTCACCGAATAGCCCGCGCACTTCTGTTCTTTTTTCCGGTCTCGCTTGTGGTGATTCAGGGCCGCGCCCAGGCGCCGTTGGGAGACGTCTATTCGTCCGGCGCAACCGTGAAAGGCTCGCTGGCGATGCCGGCTGCGAGCAACCGAGTGCTGAGCGGCTCGTCGGTAGCGGCCGGGTTGTCGAATGCCAGCGTGCGCCTGGTTCGCGGCGGCGAGTTGCGCGTCTGCCAAGGCAGTACCGTCTCGCTCACGGGCTCCTCCAATGGGACGCAGATCATGATTGGCATGAGCTCCGGAACGCTTGAGACCCATTACACACTCGCCAGTTCTCGGGACAGCATCCTGACGCCGGACTTCGAGATCGCGCTGGTCGGGCCCGGCTCATTCCATTGGGCTGTGAGTACGGACGAGAGCGGGAATACCTGTGTGCAGTCACTCGCCGGCAACACCCGTCCGGCAACCGTCTCTGAGCTGATGGGAGACGGAAGTTACACTGTGAGGCCGGGAGAGCAGGTGATCTTCCGCGCCGGCAATGCCCGCAACCCGGGCGCGGTGGTTGCGAATTGCGGTTGTCCGGCACCGGTCCCGGTGCAACGTGCGGTTGCCGAGTCGCCGGCCGGAACTGCTGCCGAACCGTCAGTACCGCTGCCGTCAGTGGCTGCGTTGATCGAATCCTCTCCCAAGGCCACCAGTGTGACTTCGCCACCGCCCGCCGAGGAACCAGGCAGCGTTCACGTGCAGGTCGAGGCGCCATTTGTGTTCCGCGCTTCCGAGCCGCCGCCGGCCCAGGACGACCCTGTCGGTCTAGCAGAAATCCGCCTTTCGACACTGCCGGTGCTCGATTCTGTATATGTGCAGCCCGCCCTGCAGGAAGTGGCCCAGACGGGCGCCCAAGAACCTGAAAAGTCAAAGAAGAAGAAGCGCCATGGCGTTTGGGGATTTCTGGCTTCAATCTTCAAAGGCTAAGCACGCGATTCCCGCTCCCACACGCGGTTTTTGCGCGATAATATGTCGAGCTATTCAGGATGGGACCAGGATCGACGCCTCCCGTTGGGCAACACACCTGGCGAGCTTTTAGCAAGTCTACGCATACGTCAGCTGCCGGGTCGCGTCGAAGTGGAGAAACGATGCCCGCTCCTGATGTAAAGAATCCCGCACCAGCTCCAGCAAATGTTCTGCCGACCTTGTTTGGCGAAGGCTATGGCAGTTATCCAGTGCAGCCCGAGACCTATGTGCTATCGTTTCTGCTGCACATCCTCGCGGCGGCGCTGTTCTTCGCATCCACCAGTTTTCTTTACAAACACCGCCAAGAGATCAAGCAGCAGGTCACGGGAATCGTGACTGACATCAGCCCCTACATACTGCCGGCGTCAGCAAGTAAGGCTGGAGGTGGTGGTGGTGGTGGCGACCGCGACAAGCTGCCGGCTCCGAAAGGCGCGCTGCCCAAGCTCTCCCGCGAACAAATCACGCCTCCCGCCGTTGTGGTACGCAACGAGGCGCCCAAACTGCCAATCGAGCCCTCAGTGGTAGTACCACCCAGCATTCCTTTGCCTCATGTTGGCGCGCTCGGAGATCCTCTTGCATCGCTGCTTGGTCCGCCCTCAAACGGCACCGGCTCGGGCGGAGGCATCGGCAGCGGAAGCGGCAGCGGTGTCGGTTCCGGACGGGGTCCCGGTGTTGGACCAGGATGGGGCGGCGGCATCGGCG
>DASQXC010000281.1:0-2505 GCA_035639935.1 Terriglobales bacterium | reverse complement strand
CGGTGTTCTGGCTGCGAGTGAAGTTAGTGTCCGGGTTCTTGACCTCGACAGCGGCACCTTGCATCACCGCGCTCGTCTGGTCTGTGACCGTCCCCTGGATGACGCCGGTGGTGATTTGAGTCTGTGCGAATCCTATGCCCGCTAAGCCGAGGACGACAATGCACAACCCAGCGGCTCGAACTGCCTGCATACTGCCTCCCTTGTTGACTGGCAAACACCCCTGCGGCGAGCGGGGGAGTTGCGGGGTTCGTTGGCATCAGCGCTGCCTAGACGAAAGTTCCGGCATTATAGACAGCTTTGCCGAGCTTGCAAGAGGGAAGCGCCGGATCTTTATGGAATAGCAGTTGTGCTCAGGTTTTCTACCGATTGCTGCTGAAGCTCAAGTGTGATGGAGAGGCGGCTCTTCGTTTTGTGGCCGCGGCAATTGCGGGCAAGAAATCATTGGCGGTGGACTCAATGCCTCAGCTCGGGCCGATCTTCGTAGTCGATCTATACCCCAAGCTGGATTCCAGACTCATCGAACTGCTTCGCTCGTTGTCGCCAGGAGATTGGGAGTTACAGACCATCGCGTCGCAATGGCGGGTGAAGGACGTGGCTGCGCATCTGCTCGACGGCAATCTGCGGAGGCTGTCAATCGTGCGCGATCGCTTTTTCGGCGAGAAGCCCGTGAACCCCAATTCGTATGAGGCTCTGGTCGAGTTTCTCAACCAACTCAACGCCGACTGGGTCAAGGCTTTCAAGCGGCTCAGTCCGCCGGTGTTAATAGACCTGTTGGAGCACACCGGTAGGGAAGTGAGCGAACTGTACCGGCAACTCGATCCTTACGCCGAATCCGCGCTGCCGGTGGTCTGGGCGGGGGAAGAACGCTCGCCGAACTGGTTCGATCTGGCGCGGGAATACACGGAGCGCTGGCATCACCAGCAGCAGATCCGTCTCGCCGTGGATAAGCCCGGGATCATGGACCGCGAACTGTACTTCCCCGTGCTCGATACGTTTATGCGGGCCTTGCCGTTCCGCTACAAGGATCTTCAGGCGCAAGAGGGCACGTTGCTGAAAATCCACATCACCGGCGATGCCGGCGGCACGTGGTTCTTAGTGAAGCGAGCCGCGAGATGGGAACTGGTGAGCGAGCCCGGTAGACCACCATCGTCAGGAGTCGAGTTCGGTCAGGACGTCGCCTGGAGAATCTTCACCAAGGGAATTGCTAAAGAAGCGGCTCGAAGACAAATCAAGGTCACAGGAGACCGCCAGCTTGGTCTACACATCCTGAATGTGGTCGCCGTGATGGCATGAAGACCGGGATCTGTAGAGACGCAGCATGCTGCGTCTCTCCTTGTATTCGCGATGGGAGTGTACATCTCGGCACCACGTATCAAGTGTGTCTCTCCCTTTCGACCCTGAGCCGCGATATGTTTGTTCCCGGTGAGCAGGACCGGCCCTCCCCTCCGCCAGCCCTCTACCGAGCTAGTGAACGGACTCAGGCAGCCAAACAGTCGCGGCGCCCACACCTTCTTCTGTTCCCGGCCTCTGTGCCTGCGCTCGCTCCGGCTCTTCCCCGGAGAACCCTGATCCATGGACCGCTACCTCTGTATCCATGCGCACTTCTACCAACCGCCGCGGGAGAACCCTTGGCTGGAAGCCGTCGAGCTGCAGGATTCCGCTGCCCCTTATCACGACTGGAACGAGCGCATTGCCAACGAATGCTACGTGCCCAACGGCGCCGCCCGCATCCTCGACGGACAAGGCCGCATCGCCCAAATCGTCAACAACTATTCGCGCATCAGCTTCAACTTCGGTCCTACGCTGCTGTCCTGGCTGGAACAGCACGCGCCCAAGACTTATGAGCGCATACTCCAGGCCGACCAGCACAGCATAGAGCGGTTCTCCGGACATGGAGCGGCGCTGGCCCAGGCGTACAACCACGCCATCCTTCCGCTCGCCAGCGCGCGAGATAAATACACGCAGATTCTGTGGGGCATTCGCGATTTCCAGCATCGCTTTGCTCGTGATCCCGAAGGTCTGTGGCTACCTGAGCTGGCCGTGGATGTGGAGACGCTCGAGATCCTCAGCTCCTTGGGAATCAAGTTCACCATTCTTGCGCCGTACCAGGCGCGCCGCATCCGCTACCGGCCCTGGGAGGATTGGTTCCATGTCGAGGGCGGGCAGATTGATCCCACCCGCGCCTACCGCTGCAATCTGCCTTCTGGACGTTCTCTGGCCTTGTTCTTTTATGACTGCCCCATTTCGCGCGCCGTGGCGTTCGAGAAGCTGTTGCTGAATGGCGAGCATTTTGCGCACCGTTTGCTGGGCGGCTTCAACGACGGCCGGCCATGGGACCAGCTCATGCACATTGCCACCGATGGCGAGACCTACGGGCATCACTATACGCACGGCGACATGGCGCTGGCCTACGCGCTGGATTATGTCGAGCGCAACCAGCTTGCGCGCATCACCAATTACGGAGAGTATCTGGCTGCCCATCCGCCCAGCGTGGAGGTGGAGGTC
>DASQXC010000280.1:0-3487 GCA_035639935.1 Terriglobales bacterium | reverse complement strand
CCGTCGGATTTTCAGCCCCGGCCACTATCGTGCGCTTCACCAAGGACCACAAGATACCCTACGGGATTCAGAACAGCCTAGCGGTGGAGATGCAACCCTTGCGGGATTCCGTGCTCAGCATCAGCTATCTGCGCACTCACGGCGTGCACCTGGGCAGCTTTTTCAACATCAACCAGCCGGCGCCGAGTGGCCAGGTACTGGTACATGACTCGAAAGGCGACGCTGGCCTCAAGAACACATTCTTCGCCGCGCCTGGAATTCCCGGCGCAGCCAATCCAAACTACTTCATATACTTCGAAGCGGATTCCCGCTGGTACTCGGAGTTCGACGGCCTGCTGGTGGACTTCAATAAGCGGATCAGGCACCACATCGGATACGGGCTCAGCTACACTTGGTCGAAAGGCCTGGACAACGGCCCCAACCCCAGCTTCGTACTTATCCCGCAGGATAGCGGCAACTTTGGCGCCGAGAAGGCACTCTCGGCCGACCATGCCGCACACCGCTTCACCGGCAACGCCACTATCACCGGGCCCACCAAGCTCAACCCGGTGCTCAATGAATGGCAACTCAGCACTATCGTTACCATCGAGTCGCCGCATTACTTCACCAAGTTTGCTGGCTTTGACGCTAACGGCGACGGCTTTCCTCTGAACGACCGGGTGGGCATTGAGCCAAGAAACACGTTCCGTGGAGATAGCTACCAGAGTGTGGACGTGCGCGTCTCGCGCAGCTTCCACATGACCGAGAAAGCCAGCCTGCAGGCCATCGCCGAGGGCTTCAATGTGACAAACACAGTGAACGTCCGCTTCTTTAATACCGTCTATGGCGCGCCCGATTTCATCCCGGCGGGCACTCCGGGGACGTTTCTGGAAGGGTCGCCGAATCCTGGCTACGGCACGCCACGCGCGGTATTCAATCCGCGCCAGATCCAGTTTGCTTTGCGCTTGATTTTCTGAGGATGTGCGCGCGATTCATCGGGATCTATTCATCCCATTCGGATACAGCAGGATCTTGCTGGCCTCTCCCGTGCGCAGGCGCTCCATGCCTTTAGAAAAATCTTTGATTGAGAGGCGATCGGTGATTACCGGATTCAGGTCGAGTTTACCGGCCTTGAGCAGTGCCTGCATCTGATACCAGGTCTGGTACATGCGCCGGCCGTTGATGCCTTGCATGGTGATGCCCTTGAAGATAACGTCTTCCGAGAAGTTCACTGAAACCGGTTTTGAGGTGAGACCGAGAAGGGAGATGCGCCCGCCGCGTCGCACGATATCGAAAGCTGTCCGGATGGCGTCAGGGTGCCCGGCCATCTCCAGCACCACGTCCACGCCCAAGCTGGCAGTGTGATCGAAAATGATCTGCTTCACGTCATCGCGGCCGGGATCGAGGACGTAATCCGCTTTCATCTGTGCGGCGATTTTGCGCCGGTATTCGTTCACCTCGATGGCAAACACCGTGGTTGCGCCCACGGCGCGGGCCACTGCAACGGCGAACAGGCCGATGGGACCGCATCCGGTGATAGCGACAGTCTTAGCGGCGATCTCGCCCGCCAGAACTGTGTGCACAGCGTTTCCCAGCGGGTCGAGAATGGAGGCGTACTCCTGCGGAATGGCCGGATCCAGCTTCCATATGTTCGATTCCGGGATGCGCACGTACTGGGCGAAAGCGCCGTCGGCGTCCACGCCGATGATCCTGACGTTCTGGCAGATGTGGCTTTCGCCGGTGCGGCACTGGTAGCACTTGCCGCAATTGACGTGCATCTCGGCGGAGACGAAGTCGCCTTCCTTGACGGTGGTCACCTCGGCGCCGATGGCCGCCACTTCGCCACAGAACTCGTGTCCGGGGATGAGAGGAGGACGGATCCGGTGTTGCGCCCAGGAGTCCCAGTTATAGATGTGCAGGTCAGTCCCGCAGACGGAGGCGACCTTCACTTTCACCAACACGTCGCTCGGGCCGATCTCAGGGATCTTGACATCGCGGAGATCAGCCCCGGGCGCAGCCTCGCTTTTCACCACCGCCAACATTGAGCTAGGCACTGGCAGACCTCACCTTAGCACCTCGCGTCGGACTTCACGCACCTGAATTCTAGCATCCGGTCAACCCAGGCAGGCCCGAGATAGCCTGCTCCGATCCCGTTCGTCCAGTTCGGCCTGCCTGGCCCGCATCGAATTTTCTACTTGAAAAGGACCGCAATTGATATTGTGCTATAGGCGCTCACGTCACCACGCATTATCGGCTGATGTGTGCTGTTGACTCAATGATGATGGCTTCCAATTCACCTGCCGCAGTATCCTTGCCGATCCTCATCGTCGAAGATGAACCCGCTTTGATGGAACTCATGCGTGCGGCGCTGGAGCGCAGCGGCTATTCGACATCGGCTGCTTCTACGGGCGCTGAAGCCTTGAAATTGCTGGCCGGCGGCGATTATCTGGGGGTGATCACGGACATGCGCACGCCGGGCGGCGTCAGCGGCGCCGATGTCCATGCCTGGGTCGCTGCCTACCGCCCCGACCTGGTCGCGCGCGTGATCTTCGTCACCGGCGACACCGTCAGTGACGAAACCGCCGCGGTGCTCCAGCACACCGGAGCTCCCTGCGTGGAGAAACCCTTCCGCGTGCAGCAACTCATCGCCGTCGTCGAGCAGGTATTTGGGGAGCCGCCATCAGGGAAAGTTCAGTAATAAGTGGTAAGTGACAACGCGCCCAAGGCTCGCTTCCCACGCACTTGCTATTGACCACTGGTCACTGGTTCATGCGAACAGGAACTCTTTAGTCCGCAGCTCCTTGATGGTGTCGCGCAGCTTGGCGGCCTGCTCAAACTGGAAACGTTTGGCGGCTTCCCGCATATCATTTTCCAGCTTGGCGATGTAGGCGTCCAGCTCGTCCTGAGACTTGAATTCGGGTATACCTTCCGCGGCTTCGGCTACGTACACATAATCGGCCTCGACGATCTGTGCCAGCGACATCTCCACCGGCCGTACGATGGACTGCGGTGTGATGCCGTTCGCTTCGTTGTAGGCCTGCTGGATGGCGCGCCGGCGGTTGGTCTCGTCCAGGGCGCGCTGCATGGATTCCGTCATGTTGTCGGCGTAGAGGATTGCCCGGCCGTTCAAGTTGCGGGCGCAGCGACCCACAGTCTGGATCAGCGAACCGCTGGAGCGCAGGAAGCCCTCCTTGTCGGCATCCAGAATCGCCACCAGCGAAACCTCGGGCAGATCCAACCCTTCGCGGAGGAGATTGATGCCGATCAGCACGTCGAACTCGCCCTTTCGTAAATGGCGCAGGATCTTGATCCTCTCCAGCGTCTCGATTTCCGAATGCATGTAGCGGCAGCGCACTCCCACCTCGCTGTAGTATTCGGCCAGGTCTTCGGCCATGCGCTTAGTGAGAGTGGTCACTAACACGCGCTCGCCGCGAGCGGCGCGCTCGCGAATCTCGTGCAGCAGGTCGTCAATTTGGCCTTTGACCGGCCGCACTTCGACTTGGGGATC
>DASQXC010000279.1:0-3262 GCA_035639935.1 Terriglobales bacterium | reverse complement strand
CGCATCGCTGCCGCAGATTGCACCGGTCGCCGGATCCAGCGCGATCTGCCCCGAGCAAAATACCAATCCTCCCGCTTTGATTGCCTGCGAATAGGGGCCGATGGCCTGCGGCGCGTCTTGGCTGGCAATGACTTCGCGCATGATTTCCCTCCAAGCACTCAGCAATCAGCATTCAGCATTCAGCACTCAGCATCCAGCATTCAGCAAACACTCTGGACTTTGGGAACTGACTGAGTGCTGACTGCTGATTGCTGAATGTTAGCTGAGTGCTGATTCCTGAGTGCTGATTTCTGATTGCTGAGTGCTTCAAGGAGGGGTTATGCGCGAGGTCATTGCCAGCCAAGACGCGCCGCAGGCCATCGGGCCCTATTCGCAGGCGATCAAAGCGGGAGGAATGGTGTTTTGCTCGGGGCAGATCGCGCTGGATCCGGCGACCGGTGCAATCTGCGGCAGCGATGCGGCGGAGCAGACCGAGCGCGTGCTGCGCAATCTGGCGTCCCTCTTGGCCAGCGCGGGCAGCGGACTTGAGCGCGTGCTCAAGACCACGGTATTCCTGAAAAATATGGGCGATTTCCCGGCCATGAACCAGGTGTACGGCCGTTATTTCCAGGCTGCGCCGCCGGCGCGCTCCACTGTCGAGGTGGCGCACCTTCCCAAAGACGCGCTGGTCGAGATTGATGCGATCGCGCTGGCGTGAAAACCAGCCACAGATTTACACGGATGAACACGGATTAAAATAGCGTTTGAACCAATCCGTGAATATCCGTGCAAATCCGTGGCTATGCTTTTTGGACCTTCCCGCTGCGGATGCAGGCCGTGCAGACCCGCAGCTTGCGGGTACCGCCGTTAACGCGGGCGCGCACTGACCGCAGGTTCACATTCCACCGCCGGCGGGTTACGTTGTGTGCGTGGCTGATGTTGTTGCCCGATCGCGGCCCCTTGCCGCATAAATCACAAGCTCTCGCCATCACTGCTCCGTTGATCCTTGCTGATTTTACCGGACCCGCAGCATTTCCGGCAAACCGGCAGCAGCTTCGCTTGTATGCGATACTGAGAACATGCCTCCCAGCGTGGATCCCAAGTCGGTGAACGTGAATGTCACCGCGGGCACAGGCGTGGAAATCGAATGGCGTGATGGTCATCGTTCCAGCTATTCTTTCCAGTATCTGCGCGATGCGTGTCCTTGCGCCCTGTGCAACGAGGAGCGCAGTAAGACCGGACGCAAGCCGGGCCAGGCTCCGGGGCAGGCGGCGGGCGCGCTGCCGTTGTTCCGGCCGCCGCTGCGGGCCACGCAGGCGGAAGCCGTCGGCCGTTACGCCATTCGCTTCACCTGGAACGATGGCCACCAGCACGGGATCTTCTCATGGGAGTACTTGCGGGAAATCTGTCCGTGTGCAGAATGCAAGAACAAAATTGATTCATTGATTCATTGATCCATTGTGGATACACCGGCAGAGCAGATCAAGCGGGGCAAAGCAGTTCGCGCTGCGTATCATTGGACTGTTTCGGGCGCTGCCGCGTACCGCAGAGGCGCAGGTGATAGGGCGACAGCTATTGCGCTCAGGGACTGCTGCCGCCGCCAATTATCGAGCTGTCTGCCGTGCACGTTCAAAAGCGGAATTCGTCGCGAAGATCGGTGTAGTTGTGGAAGAAACTGATGAGACGGTGCTCTGGCTTGAGATGCTGGTAGAAGCCGGAATAATTCGAGCGAACAGAATGGATCCATTGCTCAAGGAAGCCAATGAACTATTGGCGATATTCGCAGCTTCCCAGCGAACGGCCCGAAGCTGAAATCCAATGAATCGATGAACAAATCAGTCAATGAATCAATGAATCAATGAGTCAATGAATCAATTGCTAGACCAACTAAACCCTCAGCAGCGCCTGGCGGTCGAGACCACCGAGGGCCCGCTGCTGATCCTTGCCGGTGCCGGCAGCGGCAAGACGCGCGTCATTACTTACCGCATTGCGCACCTGATCGAAAATATCGGCGTCTCGCCGGACGCTATCCTCGCCGTCACCTTTACCAACAAAGCGGCGGCGGAGATGGCCGAGCGCGTGGAGAAGCTGGTCGGCGGTTCCCTGCTGCGGCAGCCGCTGATCTCGACTTTCCACTCCTTAGGTGTGCGGGTTTTGCGCCGCGACATCGAGGCGCTCAAAGACGGGCTGCGCCGCGACTTCGTCATCTACGACGAAGCCGATCAGCAATCGCTCGTAAAGGCGGCGATGAAGCGCCTCGGCCTCGACGACAAGCAGACGAAGCCCAGCGCGGTGCTGGCGCGCATTTCCTGGGCAAAGAACCACATGCTCGACCCGCTGGAGGTGTACCGCAGCTCGGCCGATCCCAAGGCGGAGCGCATCGCCCACATCTACGAAATCTATCGCCAGGAGCTGCGCAGGGCCAACGCGCTCGACTTCGATGACCTGCTGCTCGAAACGGTGCGCCTGCTGCGTGAGGCGTCTGCAGTTCGCGAGCGCTATCAGCGCCGCTTCGAGTACATTCTGGTGGACGAATACCAGGACACCAACCGCCCACAGTACGAGCTTATGCGGTTGCTTGCGGGCGCACGCCACAACCTGTGCGTCGTTGGCGACGAAGACCAGTCCATCTATTCCTGGCGCGGCGCGGACATCCGCAACATCCTCGAATTTGAGCAGGATTTCCCCGAGGCCAAGATCGTCCGCTTGGAACAGAACTACCGCTCGACCCAGAACATTTTGCAAGCCGCCTCGGCGGTGGTCGCGAACAACCTGCGCCGCAAGGGGAAGACGTTGTGGACATCGCGCCAGGGCGGCACCAAGCTGGGTTACTACGAGGCGCCGGACGGCGAAAACGAGGCGCTGTTCGTGGCTGACATGCTCAAGAAGTACGTCCAGGACTCCCTCGAGCACGGCCGCGATGCCCATGCCGCCGTGCTCTACCGCACCAATTCGCAGTCGCGTTTGTTCGAAGAGGCGCTGCGCCGCTATGGGCTCAAGTACCACGTGGTCGGCGGCTTCTCGTTCTACGAGCGGGCGGAGATCAAGGACATGATCTCCTATCTCAAGCTGCTCCACAATCCGGACGATTCCATCGCCCTGCTGCGGGCCATCAACACTCCCGCGCGCGGAATTGGCAAAACCACGATCGAGGCTCTGGAGCGGCTGGCGCTCGAGACCGGTCTGTCCCTGTGGTCGGCGATCGGCGAAGCCATCCGCCGGCAGTTGCTGCCGGCGCGCGCTCTGGCCGCGGTCCGCGGCTTTCGCGAGTTAATCGAGGACG
>DASQXC010000278.1:0-3238 GCA_035639935.1 Terriglobales bacterium | reverse complement strand
ACTCGGGCATAAGCGATTTCCCGCCGCTGATTAACGCGGAAGAACGCGGATCTTGTAGAGACGCAGCATGCTGCGTCTTTACAGGAACGAATCAATTTTACAGCGACACGAGGAGGACACGCGTCCGGCGACTGAATGCTGAGGTGCTGACTACTGAGTGCTTATTTCGGCGATAGCGTCTGCGCGATCATCACCTGCCGTTTGAAGTCCTCCACCATGCTTTCCTCGAGACGCACTTCGGTGGGCTTCTTGGCGAGGGACATCTGGTCGATCTTGTCCTGCAGCTTCAGCAGCGCGTAGAACAGGTTCTCCGGCCGCGGCGGGCAGCCAATGACATAAACGTCGGTGGGAACGACGCGGTCCACTCCCTGAAGGACGGCGTAGGTGTTGAACGGCCCGCCCACCGAAGAGCACGCGCCCATGGAGATGACCCACTTGGGCTCGGGCATCTGGTCGTAGATGCGCTTCACCACCGGCGCCATCTTCAGCGTGACCGTGCCGGAGACGATCATTAGGTCGCTCTGGCGCGGGGAAGGACGGAAGACCTCGGCGCCGAAGCGCGCGATGTCGAAGCGGGCGGTGGAGGAGGCGATCATCTCGATGGCGCAGCAGGCCAGGCCGAAGGTCATCGGCCAAAGCGCCGACTTCCGCGCCCAGTTGAACACGTAATCCACGGTGGTGATGAGGAAGTTCTTCTCGAACTTGTTCTGCAGCCAACCCATACAGACCTTCTACGCCCAGCGTCCGGTGCCAATATTCTCAGTCTAGGAGGCCGGATGCAGGGTGTCAATCTCCGCATAAGGCCACGAGTAATTGCTCCGTTTTGCGGCCAGGCGCGGGTGCCCCACCCGAGCCGCTTTTGCTCGGGTGGGGATTTTGGAACTTCCCCCCTAGCAAAACCAGCGGGGCACCCTCGAGTGAGTCGACGGTCCAGAGTTTCAGGCCGGGCCACCCAGCTCCGGCGATTTATTCAGCGACTTTTGCGACTCAATAGATGGTGTAATGCGGAGCGGGTGAGCGGAAGTTGGGTTTGGCGCCCATCAGCAGCAGCGCGCCGATGCGCTTGAATTCGCGCAGGTCCTCGGCGCTGTTGAATGACTCTCCCGCGTAGTCGTGCGGAGTGGGAGTGGGATCAGGGATGCGGCGCGCTCCCACGTCCTCGAAGGCATGCGCCTTCAGCAACTCGACGTACTCGGCCTGGGAGCGCACCTGCACCGGCACTTTGAGCTTGTCCACCCACTGCAGGGAATACGGATTGTCTTTATAGAGATTAATCAGGATGAACAGCCGCCCGCGCGGCGCCATGACGCGAAACAGCTCGTTGAGCGCGCGGTCCGGGTCAGAATAGTAGTAGAAGGATTCGACCGAGAGCACCTTGTCGAAGTAGTTTTCCTCCCACGGGATTCTTTCGGCGGGGCCCCAGACGTACATGATGTTGTCGAACTCGCGCGAGGCGGCGCGGGCGCGGCGGATCATCTCGTCGGAGATGTCGAGGCCGACGACCTGGCCGAAGCCGCGCGGGCCCTCCGAGACCAGGCGCGCGAGGATGCGCGTGGCCCATCCTGCGCCGCAACCGAGATCGAGCACCCGCTCGCCGGGTTTCAAGTCCATCAGTCGCAGCGTGGCCTCGGTGATAGCGAGATGGTGCTGCTCCATCTGCTCACCGCGGCCTTCTTCGGCCCAGCGGTTGAATTCCTGCTGCAGGATCTCGTCAGGAGTCATGTACTGAGTACCGAGTTGCGAGTACCGAGTTGCGACACTGATAACCGGCACCCTGGCAACCGCTTTCAAGGTACTCGCTACTCGCTACTCGGTACTCGATACTCGATACTCGATACTCGCCCTTATGCTACATTCTGCACCACGATGGCGGAACCCCCATCAGCCAAGCCGGAGCCGCTCTACTGCCCGAAGTGCGCGCGTGAAGTCACCGATCCGCTGACCTGCGGCGACTGCTCGGCGGTGATCTGCCGTGTCTGCGGCACGCCGCTGGAATCTCCCGACGAGCTGGCGATCGGGTGACCGCTCCCACTCAAGTGGCGGGCCAAGCGCGCGAGACAACCCTCGTACGCGGACTGTCGCTGCTGGATTCCGTGCTGCTGCTGGCGGGCGGCATCATCGGGTCGGCAATTTTCCTTGCAGTCAGCGATATCGCCGAACACCTTGCCAGCCCTGTGCTCTTCATTTTCGTATGGATATTGGGTGGCGCTATAACCCTGCTGGCGTGCCTGGCGTTCGCCGAACTGGCCGCCATGTTCCCCAACTCCGGCGGGCAGTACGTCTATCTGCGCGAAGCTTACGGCGAGTTTTACGCCTTCCTGTTCGGATGGATGGTGCTCTTCATCAACTTCAGCGGCACCGTGGCGGCCCTGGCCGTGGGGTTCGCGACCTATCTCGATGAGGTTCTTCCCTATGGCGCGAGCCAACACATTTTCAATGCGGGATTCGTGCCGACGCGAGGGCAACTGCTGGCGCTTGGGGCAATCGGGATTATCACCTCGGTGAACGTGGTGGGCCTACGACGCGCGGCCACGCTGCAGAACGTTGCCACCTGGATGAAGTTCGCGGCCATCGCGGTATTCGTGGCCTTTGGATTCGCCATAGGCAAAGGCTCAGCCAGTCACTTCAGTATGCCTGCACCGTCCACACACCCCATGCCGGTGCTGCTCGCTGTCGCGCTGGCGCTGAACGGGATCTTCTTTGCCTACGACGGCTGGAACTACATCGTGTGCGCGGCGGGAGAAGTTAAGGACCCGCAGCGCAACATCCCGCGCGCCCTGGTGCTGGGAGTAGCGGCGGTCGGCATCGTGTACGTCACCTTGAATCTAATTTACGTGTACGCGCTCCCGCTGAGTGAAATCCAGCAGGCGCGGACGATTGCCAAATCTGCGGCGATCAAACTGTTCTCCCCGGAACTGGGACGCTGGATGTCTCTGCTCATTGCGATATCGTGCTTTGGAGCCGCCTCGGCCTGCACGCTGGCGGGGGCGCGCGTCGTCTATGCCATGGCTTGCGACCGCGCCTTCTTTCCCAAACTCTCCCACGTGCATCCGCGATACCGCACGCCGTCGAAGGCGCTGATGGTGCTGGGCGCGTGGTCGGGCGTGCTGGCGCTCAGCGGCAAGTACGAGGAGCTTTACACCTATGTGATGTTCGTGGGCGTGATCGCCTACGTGGCCACCGTGGCGGGACTCTTCGTGCTGCGCCGCAACAGGCCCCATGCCCAGCGCCCCTACCG
>DASQXC010000277.1:0-6793 GCA_035639935.1 Terriglobales bacterium | reverse complement strand
CTGGAAGCCGGCTCCGAAGCCAACGCCCGCGCCCGTGGCGCCCTGCGGCTGGAGGGCAAGGATTGCATCGTCAAGGACGGCGACGTGGTCCACGTGCGCCACTCAGGTTAGTCGAAAAGGTACTCGGTACTCGGTACTCGCAACTCGGTACTCGCGGCTATCTAGCCTCGCCCGCGCGCGATTTCGCGAGGCTTTCAGTTGCTGCTCAGCGAGGAGCTATTTTTGATGGGACGGAAACCGGCGGCGTCGTAATCTCATCACCGGTAGCCTGCATCGCCGAAGTTAAACGGAAAACGGCTGCCTTCGCCGCTTCGTCCTTGCACGAATAAGCCACTATCTGCAGCGCGTTCCTGATGTGGTCAAAGGCCTGAGCAAGCACCTGCAATCTGCCTTCGAGCAGCGCCTCTTTATGGCGCCGTTCCCTCAGTAACGCATAGGTCAAAAAGCCGGCAACGGCTGAGCCAATGAGGTTGTTCAGAACAGTTTTTGCAAGGTCCATGCCTGCCGCCGCCAACAAAACATCGACGTAGTAACCCAGCGCGGCTATGCCCACAAACACACCCACCGCGATGGTTGCATCGATCAGCAACTTTTTCATTGCGTCCGCCGTAGAAGAATTTTTGGCTGCGTTTAGCAATTCACGTTATCCAAAGCCGCTACTCAGGTCAATTCCACAAGTGTGGTGCAATGGACAGGTTTTGGCCAGGGGCTATGCTTTCACGCGGATTGCCAACCGCGCTCTTCTCGGTACTCGCAACTCGGTACTCGCTACTCATCTGCTATTCTTCCCGCTCCCACCATGCACCCTATTCTCCTGAGCCTGCTGTTGGGCCTCACGGCGGCTGTTGCCGACACGTTCGGCGGAACCCTGATCGCCCATCGCACCTGGGAGCGGCATTATCTGAAATATTTCGTAGCCCTGGGCTCCGGATTCATGCTGGCCACGGCACTGGTGGAAATGGTGCCCCAGGGAATTCGCTTGGCCGGAAGTCGTGGTCCGCTGTTCGTGCTGGCGGGATATCTGCTGGTGCACTTCTTCGAGCACTCGGTCACGCCCCACTTCCATTTCGGCGAAGAGATACATGCCGATGAATTCGTGCGCGCCCACACCGGATTCTCCGTACTCTTTGGGCTACTGGCCCACACCTTCTTCGACGGAATCGCCATCGCATCGGGCTTTCTGGTGTCGAACGAATTGGGCTGGCTGATCTTCCTGGCGGTTTTCCTGCACAAAATTCCAGAAGGATTCACGGTGGCATCGGTGATGCTGGCCAGCGGACGCAGCCGGGGCATCGCCTGGGGAGCATCGGCGCTACTGGGCGCTTCCACCCTGATTGGCGTGCTCGCGATGTCGCTGCTGCAGCGCTTTCTGGACGCCGGGCTTTCGCTCTCGGCCGGCGTCACCATCTACGTGGCCGCCTCCGACCTGATGCCCGAGGTCAACAAGGAACCCGGGGTGAAAATGGCGCTGCTGGTCTTCCTCGGCGTCGGCCTGGTGTTCGCCCTCGACCAGTTATTTCACCTGCACTGACGGCTCCGGTACCAATCAAACCATTTGCGTTCCCCACAGATCGTGTAGGTGCACGATGCCCTCCAGACGGCCGTTGCCGTCCACCACGGGCAGGGAAGTGATCTTCTTCTGCTCCATTGTGTTCAGTGCGGTGACGGCGAACTCGTCACGGTGAATGATTTTGGGATTGCGCGTCATGCACTCGCCAGCATTAAGGTCAAGGATATCTTTGCCGTGACGTTCGAGCAGGCGACGAAGATCACCGTCGGAGATCAGGCCGACAAGCTTTTCTCCTTCTACCACGGTGGTAATGCCCAGCCCTTTACGCGACATTTCATAGATCACATCCTGCATTCCGGTTTCGGGCGTCACCCTCGGCACGGTATCGCCCGAGTGCATCAGCGATTGCACCCGTGCCAGCTTCTTGCCCAGCTTACCCCCGGGATGCAAGTCAGCAAAGTCGTCTTCCTTGAAGCCGCGTTCTTCAGCGAGCGCCATCGCCAGCGCATCGCCGAGCGCCATCATGGTCGTCGTGGAGGCGGTGGGGGCGAGGCCCAGCGAGCATGCCTCCTGCGCCACCGAACAATCCAGCGCCACGTCCGCCGCCTGCGCCAGCGTGGAACGCTTGCGGTGGAGGACAACACGGGAGGGCACGGCTTTAGCTGTACCCGAAGGCAATGATAGAGAAGCGGGCTTTAGCCCCTGAGGCGAACCCGAATCAATCCCATCCCCTGTCATGGCGATCAGACCCAGCCCCAGGCGCTTGATGGTCGGCAGCAGGGCAATGATCTCTTCGGTTTCGCCGCTGGAGGAGAGCGCCAGCACGACGTCGCCCCGCACCAGCATGCCGAGATCACCATGCACGGCCTCAGCGGGATGCAGGAACAGTGCCGGAGTACCCGTAGAGCTGAGCGTGGCCGCGATCTTGCGCGCCACCAGCCCGCTCTTGCCCATGCCGGTAACCACGACGCGTCCGCCGCAGCCGTAGAGCATCTCGACGGCCTGCCCAAACGCCTTAGCCATGGGGCCGGCGAGGCGGTCCGCCAGCGCACGCAAAGCCTCCGCCTCTATGCGGACTACGTTTTCGCCAATGTGTCGCATGGAAGGAAGATGGTAACAAAATGCGGTGGTGGGATCAGGCTCGTGGCTGTTGACTCTTAGCTTCGGCCAAAAGCTAACAGCCAAGAGCCAATAGCCGAAATCGAGACCTAGAAGCCCTGAGATGTTACAGCCTTTCGCACGGCCAGCAATTGCTCGAGTACGCCGCGCAATTTCGACAGCTCCAGCGCGTTGGGGCCATCGGACTTGGCCTGCGCCGGGTTATCGTGAACCTCGACAAAGATTCCGTCCACGCCCGCAGCCACCGCCGCCCGCGCCAGCACGGGAATGAACTGCGGCTGGCCGCCGCTTACGGGCTCTCCATCCGCACCGGCCGAGGGAAGTTGTACTGAGTGGGTAGCGTCGAAGACCACGGGCACGAATTCGCGCATCACCGGCAGAGAGCGCATGTCCACCACCAGGTTGTTGTAGCCAAACGAGCTGCCGCGCTCGGTGACGAACACGCGCTGGTTGCCCGCCTGGTGCGCCTTCTCGACCGCATGCCGCATGTCCCACGGCGAGACGAACTGTCCCTTCTTGATATTCACCGCGCGCCCGCTGCGGCCGGCCGCGACGATCAGGTCGGTTTGTCGGCAGAGGAATGCCGGGATCTGCAGCACGTCCACCACTTCGGCCACGCGCGGCACGTCCGCGGCTTCGTGCACATCGGTCAGGACAGGGACCTTCACGCGCGCAGCGACCTTGTGCAGGATAAGCGTTCCCTCCACGAGGCCCGGGCCGCGATAGCTCTTAATTGAGGTGCGATTGGCCTTGTCGTAGGAGGCCTTGAAGATATAGGGCAGGCGCAGCCCGCGGCAGACCTCGGCAATGGACTCCGCCATCCTCAGCGCGTGCTCTTCGCTCTCGATGACGCAAGGGCCCGCGATGAGAAACAGTTCGTCTCCGCCGATCTCGATGTTGCCGATTTGGAAAGCAGTTGCCAGTTGTCAGTCACCAGTTGCCAGTTTAAAAAAAATTCACCGCCGAGACGCAGAGGTCGCCGGGATCTGTTCTTGCCAATCTCGGCGTCTCGGCGGTGGAATCTTACCGCTTTGCCACCTTCTCCGGCCGGAGGAACATCTCGACTTCGGCGGCGGCTTTCTGCTCGCGACGGCGCATCCGGTTTTGATATGCCGCGCCGATGAACGCCTTGAACAGGGGATGCGGCTCCAGCGGCTTCGATTTGAACTCCGGATGGAACTGGCAGCCAAGGAAGTAGGGGTGACCCGGAATCTCCACGATCTCGACGTAGGTACCGTCGGGCGTGGCGCCGGTGACCGCCATTCCACCACCGGCGAGCACGGCTTCATATTCGCGGTTGAACTCATAGCGGTGGCGATGACGTTCGCTAATTTCCAGCGTCCCGTAGGCTTTCGCCGCGAATGACCCCGGCGTGAGCTGGCAGGTCCACGCGCCCAGGCGCATGGTGCCGCCGAGTTCGTCAATGCCGCGCAACTCGCGCAGTTTGTAGATTACCCGGTGGGGCGTCGCCGGATCGAATTCGCTGGAATCCGCGCCTTCCAGCCCACAAACGTTGCGCGCGAACTCGATGCAGGCAGTCTGCATCCCCAAGCAGATGCCGAAATACGGGACCTTCTTCTCGCGGGCGTAACGGATGCCGTTCAGCATGCCGCTAATACCGCGCTTCCCGAAGCCGCCAGGCACCAGGATGCCATCGAATCCTTCGAGCTGCGATTCGTAGCTGCGGTCATTCTTGTCCTTGCCTTCCAGGCCCTCGGCCTCGACCCAAACCAAATTCGCTTTCAGATTGAAAGCGAGCGCGCCGTGCACCAGCGCTTCCTTGAGCGACTTGTATGAATCCTCGTACTCGACGTATTTGCCGACGATGGCGATCGAGACTTCATCCTTCGGATTGTAGACGCGGCGGACCAGGTCCTCCCAGGGCGCCAAGTCGGCTTCGCGGGCCTCGAGGTGCAGGTACTTCAGGATGAGCGCGTCCACGCCTTCCCTTGCAAACAGCAGCGGCACTTCGTAAATCGAGGCCACGTCCTTGGCCGTGATAACGGCCTGTTCTTCGAGGTTGCAGAACAGCGCGATCTTCGACTTGATGTCCTTGGAAAGAAAGCGGTCGGTGCGGCAGAGCAAGACATCGGGCTGGATCCCAATGGAGAGCAGTTCCTTGACCGAGTGCTGCGTGGGTTTGGTTTTCAGTTCACCGGCAGCGGCAATGAAGGGCACTAAAGTGACGTGCATGAACAATGTGTTCTCGCGTCCCAGGTCCTGGCGCATCTGGCGGATGGCCTCGAGGAAGGGCAGCGACTCGATGTCGCCGACCGTGCCCCCGATTTCGACGAGCACCGCGTCTACGTCCTGCGCGACTCTCTCCATTGCCGCCTTGATCTCGTTGGTCACGTGGGGGATGACCTGAACCGTCTTGCCGAGATAGTCGCCACGGCGCTCCTTGGCGATGATCTGCTCGTAGATGCGGCCGGTGGTCCAGTTGTTATCGCGGGTAAGGCGGGCGTGGGTGAAGCGCTCGTAGTGGCCGAGGTCGAGGTCGGTTTCGGCGCCATCATCGGTAACGAAGACCTCGCCGTGCTGGAACGGCGACATGGTGCCGGGGTCAACGTTCAGATAGGGGTCCATTTTCATCAGGTTGACTTTCAAGCCGCGGCTCTCCAACAGGCAACCGACCGAAGCCGCGGCCAGCCCTTTGCCTAAGGAAGACACAACACCGCCCGTTACAAAGATATACTTCGCCGACATCCTGTCCTCGCCTCAGTTTGCTAGGTGGTTTGTGCGTACCGGTGGGGTGCACGATCAATTATGCCTGAAAACCCCGGCGGAGGCTAGACCGAGCTGCGGGCGAGTACCGAGTACCCTGTACCGAGTACCGAGTTCCGGGTGCCCCACCCTTGGACGGTTTTGGCAAGGGTGGGGAATTCAAAATCCTGCATCTAAACAGGTAACATAAGGCCATGCGCAGGTTTCTCCTAAGCACAGGCGCCCTCGCGATCGCGTTAGCAACGATCTTGCCCATGCCCGCCCAGAATCCAGAGTTCACGAAACGGCTCATCCTGAAGGACGGCAGCTATCAGCCGGCGAGCAAGTGGGAGATCCACGGCGACCGCGTCCGTTACTACAGTGCCGAGCGGTTCGAATGGGAAGAGGTTCCCAAGAGCCTGGTGGACTGGCCGGCCACCGAGAAATGGGAGAAGGAAAGGGTTGCCGGACGCCTGTCCGAGGAAACCAAAGAGATCTCGGCTGAGCTGGAGGCGGAACGTAAGGCCGCAGAGGCCAAGACGCCCACCGTCGCCCCGGGCGTGAAACTTCCTTCCCAAGGCGGGGTCTACCTGCTGGACGAGTTCCAAGGTCAGCCGCTACTGGTCGAATTGGTACAGAGCGGCGGGGAAGTGAAGAAGGAAATGGGCAAGAACGTGCTGCGTGCGGCCATCAACCCGCTGGCCTCGATGAAGCAGAGCATCGAGCTGGCCGGCACACGCGCCCGCGTGCAGTCACATGAGACCCGCCCTGTAATTTACGTGAATCTCGATAGCGACAGCGATCCGACCACTGGCGTCAAGCCTCCCGACGCCGCCCACCGCTTCCGGCTCGTACGCCTGCAACGCAAAAAGGATTCGCGCGTGATCGGTAATCTGAAAATCGCCACCATGACCGGCAAGGTCTCGCAGCAGGAAACCTTTATCGAGACGGTTGCCGAACCGTTCTCCGGGGACTGGGTGAAGGTTACTCCCGCCCGGGACCTTCAGCCCGGCGAGTATGCGCTGGCGGAGATGCTGGACGAAAAACAGCTCAATCTCTACGTGTGGGACTTTGGCGTGGATCCCTCGGCTCCGGCCAATCCTGGCGCTTGGAAGCCGGTCCAGCCGCCGCCCTCGAAGACCGGCACCGACGAATCGCCGGTGCTGGGCACAAGGCAGAAATAGTATTCAGCGGTTAGCACTCAGCAATCAGCGCGGCAACGGGTGCCCCACCCTTGGCCGGTGTTGCCAACGGTGGGATTTTCGGTTTTAAAACACCTGAAGAGCGCGCTTTACACTCACCGGTTCAATGACCGCCTGATTCCCGCCCAGGGGTTACGCGACGGCATCGAAGTAGCTATAATGAATCTATGAAGCTCATTCCTGCCGACAAGTTCCATTGCCCGGCGCAAGCCCGCCCGAATCTATTCGCCGGCGACTAACAGCCCTCCTCGTTCTGGTT
>DASQXC010000276.1:0-5751 GCA_035639935.1 Terriglobales bacterium | reverse complement strand
TTGTGCCACTTTGGCGAATTCCACCGCCAAAATGTCCTCCTCGTAAGTACCAACGCCTGAAGGAGTTACAGCTCCAAGCTTGGAATCCAAGGAGGGCGGCTACGAAACTCTGCTGTGTTCTGTGCAAAGGCTTGCATTGTTGATCCTATAGCTTGAATGCGGGATCAAGCGGCTTTTCGACGAGAAGGGATTCCTTGCCTACGGTGCCTACGGCTACTACGTGAAGGATTTCGTCGTATGGGAACGGGCGGTCCGAAGGGTGAAGGGGCCGAAAGGCTGGCAGGCCGATAAGGTGCAACCTCTGTAGGCGTGAGATTCAGCGCTTCCGGCCACGGGCACCTCCTGTGCGATTCTTGGGCTGAAAGGCAATACTGAACGATAGGCCTCAGGCAATCAGACGGAGTGGGCTGCCTCTGCACTCCGGGCGCGAGTCAGGATCGACTCTGGCGGCGCTTCGGCGGCGTCAGGGCGTGCGCGTCGCATGCAGGATGCGCGGGCTGGCATAATGTTTCTGTGACGACAATTCAAGTCCTGACCAAGCGAGCTTCTGCGGAGTTTATCGGCACCGCCTTTCTGGTCGCTGCCGTCGTTGGTTCCGGGATCATGGCCGAGCGTCTTGCGGCAGGTAATATTGCCCTTGCGTTCCTCGCGAACACAATTGCCACAGGCGCAGCCCTTGTCGCGCTCATCCTCGCGCTTGGCAGGATTTCGGGAGCGCACCTGAATCCAGCAGTTACCGTTGCTGACGCTCTTGAAGGAGGCATTTCGTGGCGCGAAGTTCCCGCCTACGTTGCCGCGCAATGCGTCGGCGGAGTCGCGGGAACGGCCATCGCCCACCTGATGTTTGGCGAGGCGCTGTTCTCATTTTCGCGACACCCTCGGAGTGGCATCGCGCAACTGTTTAGTGAGTTCATTGCCACGTTCGGGCTGCTGGCCGTTATTTGGGGCTGTTCGAGGCTGCGGGCGAGCAGCGTAGCATTCGCTGTCGGCGCGTATATCACTTCGGCGTATTGGTTCACGTCCTCGACTTCGTTCGCAAATCCCGCTGTCACAATAGCACGCGCCCTGTCTAATACCTTTGCCGGAATCCGGCCTGCTGATGTGCCGTTCTTCATTGCCGCACAGATGTGCGGAGCCATTGCCGCAACTGTCTTGTTTCGCTGGCTTGTCCCTTCATTGCCCGACACTGCGGAGGACATTCTGATGCCACATCATTCCCCCCAAACCGTTAAAACCTATCTGTTCGCCTGTGTTCACAATGCAGGACGCTCGCAGATGGCGGCGGCGCTGTTCAATCTTTACGCCGATCCTGCCGGATGCCGCGCCATCTCCGCTGGTACGGAGCCCGCTTCTCACGTTCACCCTGAAGTTGTCGGAGTCATGCACGAGATCGGCATTGACCTGAGTTCAGCAAGGCCGCAAAAGCTGACGGACGAATTGGCTCGCAGTGCATCTGTGCTCGTGACGATGGGCTGTGGAGAGGCGTGTCCGTTTGTTCCCGGCTTGCGGACGCTGGACTGGCCGCTGCCAGACCCGAAGGGCCAGTCCCTCAACACCGTTCGGGCAATCCGGGACGAAATTCACGAAAAAGTGAAGGCGTTGATTCGGAGTGAGTGCGCCGACTGTGCCGTCGCTCCGGTACGTCGATCCTAAACCGCTCCGAAAGGCTCCCAACGCGGCCCTCCCAGACGGCCCCTCGCTGCGATTGGCTTCTCGATCCGGGCTCTACATCCAGTGCAGACCGCAGCCATCAGCTTCGGGCTTGGCTTCGGGGTAGGGTTATCGCTGCTGGACCCTTGCCAAGCGGTAATATAGGAGCCGCGCAGGAAGAAGCCGCGAACGAGGTGGAACGGCTGACGGAAGGACCGGAAGCACTTTAGGCACCGCAGCCTAGCCCCCGTTCAGCAGCGGTACAAGCGCTCCCACCGTCCCCGGTGGAATCTCGGCAGCCAATACATTGCCACCCGCTTAGCGTGTGGTAACCTTTAAATCCAAATCATGTCTACAGCAACAGCTTGGGCTGCGGCGCAAGCGCGCCGAAAGTTGGGGCTTCTTCCGTCCTTGGTTTCGTTTCCAGCGCTGATCGCTGGATGCCTTGCCGTGCTGGTGTTCGGCACGTTGCGGACGCGAATGTCCGACCCAGACCTGTTCTGGCACCTGCGCAACGCGCAGTATTTCATGGCGCATCACCGGCTGCTGGGCCACGATATTTTCTCCTACACCGTTCCGGGCGCAGCTTGGATCGACCACGAGTGGCTTTCCGAATTGCTTTACTACGCCGGCTACCATGCGCTGGGCTGGCAGGGCATTTACCTGGTTGCCGGCGCCTTGTTGGCGGCAATAGTTGTTTCCGTCTTCTATATCGCGCGAGCTGAAGGCGCTGACCTGATCGCCGCAGTCCTGGTGATGATTCTCGGCGCCCTGCTCATGTTGGTTGGCTTCGGACCCCGCATGCAGCACCTGGGATGGCTGTGCTTCGTCGCCATACTCGCAATCCTGCTGCGGTACCGGTCCGCGCGCCAGGGTCCACTTTGGCTCCTCCCGCTGTTGTTTTGCATTTGGATCAACGCGCATGGCGGCTGGCTGATAGGCGGAGCAGTGTGCGCGCTGATTGTGGCCGCAGGACTTGTGCGCCAAGATGTCGGGATCCTCGCCGCCGAACCCTGGTCGGCCCAAGACTTGAAGCGGCTGATGGCAACCGGCGCAGCATCGGTGGCGGCCTTGTTCGTGAACCCGTACGGCTATCGCCTGGTGCTGTATCCGTTCGATGTGATGTTCCGTCAGAAGCTCAACGTGCAGTACGTACAGGAGTGGCTGCCCGTCAATTTCCGCACCCCTCATGGGAAAATCATGATGGCCGCCCTCCTCGCCGTACTGGTCGGCCTTTGCGTCGGTCAAAAACGCTGGCGTGTTCACGAAATCCTTCTGGCCTGCTTCGCCGTCATGATGCCGTTGATACACGTCCGGCTGCTGCTGCTCGCGGGCATTGTCCTGCCGGTCATACTGGGGCGCCAATTCTCGGGGCTCAGCACCTACGATCCCAGCCAGGAACGTCCGAAGGTGAACTTGGTTCTGTTCGCAGTGCTCGCGCTGATCTGTGTCCTGAAGTACCCGAGCACGGCGCAATTGTGGAAGCCGGTTGAGGCGGAGTATCCCGCTGGGGCTGTGGCCTACATTCGTGACCACGAGCTCCACGGACGTGTCTTTCAGAACTACGATTGGGGCGGATATTTCGAGTGGACGCTGCCTGAAACCAAGGTATTCATCGACAGCCGCACGGACATATTCGAGTACGCCGGCGTGCTGAAGGATTACGCCGACGCGGTGAGCCTGGTTCGCTCGCGCGAAGTACTCGATAAATACGGCATTGAATACGTGGTCATCGAGCGCGACTCCGCGCTGGCCTATCTGCTGAACAATACCCGCGGATGGCGCTGTACCTATAACGACAAACTGGCCGCCATCTTTGAACGCGCACCCGGTGGGCTGTAACGGCTTTGCACCCGGTATTGGTGCGCTTGGGACGGAAGTGCTACTCACCCGGAATTGGAAACTGCGCTGTCGAGAACGTCACGGCATGGGATCACCTGCCGTGAAGTCACAATGAAGTACAAAAGTATGCCGAGGGCAAGCACAACCATTGCTCCAGCCTGCTCGAATTTTAACGCCGCGGCAAATGACGCAAGCGACGTCCCGACGAACCAGTCGGCTGCTGTGCGCGCGCGCCGCTTGTTCGTGACGCACTGCACCGCAACGGCGATCACCGGCAACAGCAGCACCACTTCATCGCTCGGCCATCCGTAGCTAGCCGTGAGCACCGAGAGTGTAAGAACCAGCGGGAGACGCTCACGCCATTTCCAATCGCTAGCGTGCTTACGCCAGTACCACAACAAGCCGATGACCCCGGGCACCATGGGCGTGAACTGCAACCAAAGATGCTGAGGTCCGAAAATGTCCCTCAAAATTCCGCCCAGACCCGACATGTAGCGCGACATGTAACCGGTTGCCAGAAGTGCGCGGTATTGCGAGAAAACCGCGCCATCGAACCGCTGGCACACCACGCTCGCGACAAGCACGGTCGCGCAGCAGGAAGCAACTATGCGCCACCGGCGCACCCTCAGGATCCACAGGAAAACCGCGATCCACACCAGATAGAACAGGTGCGGCTTGATCGTCAGCAACGCAAGCGACGCTCCCGCAAGCAGGTCGCTGCCTCGTTGCTCAAACACGAGAAAGCCTGCGAGTCCAACCAGCAGCACCGGCCCAAGTTGCCCGAACGCGAGGCACATCCAGTTGGGGAAAAAGAAAATCGCGATGACAAATGCGATCCATCTCAGCCGCCGCGGACCGGCGTAAAAATCCCACAGCCTGTCCAGGCAAAAAGCCAGCATGGCAATGCTGGCCCACAACCAAACCGCCCGCGCCATGTTAAACGAGCGCAAGTAGCCGAGGGGAGCGATCAGGGGTAGAAGCCACGGCGGGTTGTACAACGGAAGAGGGTGGCCAACTTTCCAGCCGGCCTGCTGCTCGGCCAGTGCCATTTCTTTAAGCGAGTAGGGATTGTGTCCTGAGATATAGAGGTGCGCCGCCGCCCAGTATTGAACAAAATCATCGAGCGGCAGATGGCGGACCAGCGGCCCGCTCAATTCAAGTGCGGCCAGCAGCACAACTATGAGAGCTGCGGGCCTTGCGGTACGTTTCACAATCCTGCGGCCGCACAAGGCTGGCTACCCGTTGACCGACCTTCTACCCGTTCGTAGAGCTTCGCAACCGGGTCAGCGTAGATGACGCGCCAGCCCGGGCTGTGGTCCAGCATGTACGGCAACGGCTTCTCTGGCGGCATCAGCACATAATTAATTTTGTATTTGTCCAGGACCTCGAATGCCCTCTGGCCATGCGTAGCGGCAAGATAGTCATCGAAGACGCCGTTGTAGACGAAGATGTCAGTGCGGCCGTCCGCGAATGTTCTCACTGCGGGTGCGTTCCACTCGATGTATCCGCCAAAGTCGTAATAATGAAAAATGCGTCCCTTTATCCGGTGCTCCGCCATGAACTGCAGCGCAGCCTGCGGGAACTGGGTATTGATGCTTGCCTCCAGGCGTGAACGCGGCGGAAAGGCCGCGATCGCGAGCACGAGACCGCAAGAGATCAGCACAGCGTTGAAGAGTGGGCGGGTCGGCTGCGTTCCGGCCGCTTCGGGTTTTGGCAAATGCGTCGCCAGCACCGGCGCAATGATCATCCCGGCAAAAAACAGAAAACGCTGGTGCGTCAGGGCGACCGATAGAGCGAACAGAGTGAGTACAACGTCCTGCAGTTTCCAAGATCGCCGCGAGAGCCACGCGGTTGCCAGCAGGACTGCGATCGTGAAGAGCGCAAGCTTGCCAAATGCGGTATGAAAGTCCACCGATTGCCATTCCGTAACATGAGCTATGTTGCTCCCCTGGCGTAGAAGCAGATCAAAGGGATACGCGACGAGCTTATAGCCATAAGGGTTCGCGAACAGCGCGAGCACGCAAGCGCCGCCTACGGTGGCGAGCTTCTTCAATTCCGCAGGGGGCCACTTGCTGGCGACGAGATTGCCCCATGCTCCTTCCACCAACCCGCAACCGCCCGCGGCAACCAGCACGATCAGGCCGAACACCCAGGATCCATGCAGGTTGATCCACAGCGCGAACAGCAGTGGTAGAAGCCCGAGCCCGCGGCCTGTACGCTCGAAGCGGTCAAGGATGAGCAGCAGCGCGGCCATGCACG
>DASQXC010000275.1:0-7692 GCA_035639935.1 Terriglobales bacterium | reverse complement strand
GTGGACGTGGAGAACACTACGCCTGACTTCGGACAGCAGGTCAACGGCAATCCCGCCCTGCTCACACAGCAGGCGCTGACCCAGGTGCTGGTGACCGACGGAGGAACTGTGGTTATTGGGGGCGTAATCTCGACCAGGAATTCGGTCGCCATTTCCCAAGTGCCGCTGCTCGGCTCGATTCCGGCGCTGGGCAATCTGTTCAAGCACCGCGCGGTCGCGACCGAAACTCAGGAGCTCTTCTTCTTCATTACGCCAAAGATCATCCAGACGTAGTAACCAACTACAACCTGGCAATAACCTACCGCCCTCGGCAACCACCGAGGGCCTTTTCTTGCACTGAGTCCGCCCAGTTACAATCGGCAACGGCACCAACCCTGTTTGCAGATGACCCGATCGCCCGATGACCCGATCACACGATGATGAGATGGACTACCGCGGCCGCCAGCGGCAGCTATCGAAGTTGCTCGCCGCACGACATCTCGATGCGCTGCTAGTGACGCACCTGCCAAACGTGCGCTACCTGTGCGCGTTCACAGGAAGCGCCGGGGTGTTGCTGGTCGCCAATGGCAGGTTCAGCTTGTTTACCGACGGACGTTACCGTGAGCAAGCCCGGGCTGAGGTGCAGGGGGCGAGGGTGCTCATTCCCAAGGGCCAGATTTTGGACGCTGCTGCCCGTGCGCTGGCCGATTCGAGGGTGAAGAACTTGGGCTTGGAAGGCGAGCATCTGAGTGTGGCCGCGGAATCGAAGGTCGCGAGCGCGTTGCAGCGGAAGGTTCGACTGCGCCCGACGCAAGGGCTTGTAGAAGAGCTGAGGATTGTCAAGGAACCGGCCGAGGTGGCGCGCATCCGCGGCGCAGTGCAATTGGCATCCAGCCTGTTTGACAAAGCAATTGCTGCAATTCGCCCTGGCGTTCCGGAGCAAGCAGTAGCCGCCGAACTGGAATACGCTGCGCGTAATGCTGGCGCCGACGGCATGTCATTCGAGACCATTGTGGCCGCCGGACCACGCTCGGCTTTGCCGCACGGGCGGGCTTCAACGCAAACCATCCCACAGTGCGGATTCGTGGTGCTCGACTTCGGTGTTATACTTCGCGCTTACTGTTCGGACATGACCCGCACCGTCCACGTGGGCAAACCTGCGGCAGAGGCCCGCAGAATGTATGAGGCGGTTCGGGACGCGCAACAGGCTGCTCTCGACAGCGTGCGGCCCGGCAGGAACGTGGGTGAGGTGGACAGGGCGGCGCGCTCCCGGTTGCGCCGCTCGGGCTTGGCACGTTACTTCTCTCATTCCACAGGTCATGGTGTGGGACTAGAGATTCACGAGCCGCCCCGCATCGCTCGCGGGCAAGAGGACGTCCTACGGCCGGGGATGGTGATTACCATCGAGCCCGGCGTTTATGTTCCCGGCTACGGCGGGGTCCGCATCGAGGACATGGTCGTCGTGACTGAAACCTCGTGCGAGGTGCTGACCCCAACCACCAAGGAACTCCTCACTGTGTAGTGAACCGGCTCTCGTCGTCTGCTCATGAATCAGAAAGAGTTGAAGGAACTGATCGAGTTCCTAATCGAGAAGGACATCGCTGAGTTCGAACTGGAACGCGGCGACGTTAAGGTCCGTATCAAGCGCGCTGTGGAGTCGCCGGGTACGCCGTCAGCCGCGACCCGCTACGCTAATGCGGCACCCGCTCCCGGTGCATTGCCGGTCGAGCTTTCCCAGGTCGCCTCTGTTTCTCCATTCGCCCCGCCGGCGCAACTGCAGCAGGTTGCTGCGGAGACGGGCCTGCATGAGGTCAAGTCGCCCATCGTGGGCACGTTTTACGAAGCTCCTTCGCCCGGGGCACCGCCTTTCGTTAAAGTTGGAGACGTGGTGCAGGCAGGGCAGGTGCTCTGCATCATCGAAGCCATGAAGCTGATGAACGAGATTGAAGCCGACGTGAGCGGCGAGATCATCAAGCGACTGGTGAACAACGCCCAGCCGATTGAGTACGGGCAGGTGCTGTTCCAGATCCGGCCGCAGTCCTGAACTTCCCACCGCGGATCAAGGCGGACCCACGCAGAGTTGTGATTGACCGGATGGTTCCAATCGAAGCCAGATCTCAGATAATGAATGCAAACCTTATTTGATCCGCGTTAATCTGCGTAAATCCGCGGTAAGTTTTCTCTTTTTATGTTCCGCAAAATTCTCATTGCCAACCGCGGCGAGATTGCCTTACGCGTGATCTGCGCGTGCAAGGAACTAGGCATTAAAACGGTCGCGGTGTACAGCGAGGCCGACCGCAATTCGCTGCACGTCCGCTTCGCCGACGAAGCCATCTGCATCGGCCCGCCGCGCTCGTCCGAGAGCTATCTCAACGTTCCTGCCGTGATCAGCGCTGCCGAAATCGCCAACGCGGACGCCATCCATCCCGGATATGGCCTGCTCAGTGAGAACGCCAACTTCGCCGAAGTCTGTGAGACCTCGCGCATCACCTTCATCGGACCGCCGCCGGAAGTCACGCGCCTGATGGGAGAGAAGGAAAGGGCGCGTGAGGCCATGAAGGCGGCCGGCATTCCCATTCTGCCCGGTTCGGAAGGGCTGCTCGCGTCGGAAGGCGCGGCGCTCGAATGGGCGCAGCAGGTGGGGTTTCCCGTGATCGTCAAAGCGTCGGCTGGCGGCGGCGGTCGCGGCATGCGCGTGATTCGCAGCGCGGAGGATCTGCCGCCGCTGTTTCACGCTGCCCGCTCGGAAGCCGCCGCCGCGTTCGGCAACGGTGACCTCTACATGGAGAGGTTCATCGAGCGTCCGCGGCACATAGAATTCCAAGTGCTGGCTGATAAGTACAGAAACGTCGCCAGCCTCGGGGAGCGCGAGTGCAGCATTCAGCGGCGTCATCAGAAACTGCTGGAGGAATCGCCCTCCGTCAAGGTTACACCCGAACTGCGCCAGGAAATGGCTCAGCGCCTTGTCGCCGCACTCAGCAAGATCGGATACGTAAACGCCGGCACGGTAGAGTTCCTGATGGACGAAGATGGCCACCTGCACTTCATCGAGATGAACACCCGCATTCAGGTCGAACACCCGGTGACGGAAATGGTGACCGGGGTCGATCTGGTGAAGAGCCAGATCCTGATTGCGGCTGGCGAGCGCCTGGAGTCAGTTCTGAACTGCCAGCGCATTGAGCGGCGCGGACACGCCCTCGAGTGCCGCATCAACGCGGAGCATCCTGAGACATTCATACCCTCTGCGGGCAAGATCAAGGTGTTCCACATGCCGGGCGGTACAGGCGTGCGCGTGGACACAGCGGCCTACGCCGAGGCAATCATCCCACCGTACTATGACTCGCTGATCGCCAAACTGATTACTCACGGCAAAGATCGGAACGAGGCCATATCGCGCATGGCACGGGCTTTGGAGATGTTCATCATCCAGGGCATCCACACCACGATTCCCATGCACCTGAAGATCATGGCAGATGCTGATTTCCGCGCCGGAAACTTCGATACCAAGTTCATGGAGCGCTTCCTGGCGAAGCAAAAGGCGCCGAAGTAAAAATGCCACGGATTTACATTGAATCGCCGGAATCGCCGGAATCGCCGAAATCGGATGGTGTGGTCCGTCAATCACGGCGATTTCGGCGATTTGTGTAAATCGAATTCCTCCGGCAATGACGATGGTTCCACGGTTCTACGCAATCATCGATCCTGCTCTGCTGTCCGGCACCGGCGACCAAGCCGCCCGTTTGGCTGCTTTTGCTCGCGAGTTGGTGAAAGGCGGGGCCACACTCATTCAGTACCGCAACAAGAGCGGCAGTGGCCGTCAGATGCTGAGTGAGGCCCGGGAACTGCGGCGTGCCCTTGGCTCCCAGGTTCGGTTGATCATGAATGACCGAGCCGACCTATGCCTTGCTGCGGGTTTCGATGGCGTTCACGTGGGACAGGAGGATCTTTCGCCCGAGGGCGCGCGGGCAGTTGTCGGCGATACGCTCTGGGTGGGCGTTTCGACCCACTCGGTCGAACAAGTCAGAAAGGCGGACCAGACCTCGGCCGATTACATGGCCATCGGCCCCGTGTTCCCCACCCATTCCAAAGAGAATCCCGACCCCGTCGTTGGTCTGGAAGGCGTCCGCTCGGCCCGTGCGGCGACGTGCAAGCCGCTGGTGGCGGTCGGGGGAATCACCCGGCTTAACTGTTCCTCAGTTATCGAGGCTGGGGCGGACTCGGTGGCTGTCATCTCGGATCTTTTGCGCGACCCGGCAAAATCTGTTGCAGCATTCTTGCGCGTTTTAGGGTAAAACTGCAGTCAATGAGCAGTCAGGCGCACGCCCAAACACTCGTCCAACCGGAACAAGAACTGGTCAAAGGGCTGGGGCCCACCAGTGCCACAACGCTGGTCATGGGCTCCATGATCGGTTCCGGCATCTTCATCGTCTCCGCCGATATTGCCCGGCTGGTGGACTCTCCCGGGCTGCTGATCATGGCCTGGGTTGTGACCGGCTTCCTGACGGTCACCGGCGCCTTAGCCTATGGCGAGCTTGCCGCCATGATGCCCACAGCCGGGGGGCAGTACGTTTATCTCCGCGAATCCCTCGGACCGCTGTGGGGATTTTTGTACGGCTGGACCTTGTTTCTCGTGATCCAAACGGGCACCATCGCCGCCGTCGGCGTTGCTTTCGGCAAGTTTCTGGGTGTGTTCTTCCCCTCGATATCATCCACGAACTGGATTGTTCACCTATGGAAAGCGCCGCCTATCCACATAGGGCCCATGGTGCTGGGCGACATGCATGTCGGCCTGAACACTCAAAATCTGGTCGCGATTCTCATCATTGTTCTGCTCACGGTGGTAAATGTTTTCGGAATCAAAACCGGTGCCGCAATTCAGAACATTTTCACCTTCGCCAAGACCGCGGCCCTGCTCGGACTAGTCATCGCCGGAGCGCTAGTTTTTCGAAACCCTGCCGCGGTCGCGGCCAACTTCACCGATTTCTGGCGACTGGGCGCAAGACATGCCGATATCGGCATCGCTTCACCCTTTCTGCTGGTGCTCACTTTGGTAGCGGTAGCACAGGTTGGGTCACTATTTTCCGCTGATGCATGGAACAACGTCACCTTCACCGCCGGGGAAGTGAAGAACCCACGACGCAATCTGCCGCTCTCCTTGGCTCTCGGAACCGGGATTGTGATCGGGCTCTATGTTCTCGCCAATGTGGCTTACCTGAACGTGCTGCCGCTGCACGGCGATCCGCAAGGAGCAAGCGTGCTGGCGCGGGGCATTCAGTTTGCAACCGAGGACCGCGTTGGCACCGCGGCCATGATCGCTATGTTTGGCGCTGCAGGTGGAGCTTTAATGGCGGTGGCGATTCTCATCTCCACCTTCGGATGCAACAACGGTTTGATCTTAGCCGGCGCACGTGTTTACTACGCCATGGCGCGAGACGGCCTCTTCTTCCGCCCAGTTGCGCATTTGCATCCCAAGTACCGGACGCCGGTGAATGCCTTGGTAGTGCAGGCCGTCTGGACTTCGATCCTGTGTCTGTCCGGGACCTACGGTCAATTACTGGACTACATCATCTTCGCGGTGCTGGTCTTCTATATTCTGACCATCTTCGGCCTTTTTGTGCTGCGGCGTACCCGACCCTATGCCGAGCGCCCGTATCGCGCGGTGGGGTACCCGCTGCTGCCGGCGATTTATATCGTGATGGCGGTCTTTATTGATGTCGTATTATTGAGATATAAACCCCAGTACACTTGGCCGGGCCTCATCATCGTATTGCTGGGGATTCCCGTCTATTTTCTGTCGCGCCGGGCCGGACTGGCCCCGGAAGCGAGCCCGGCCGACTAAGGAGAGAGCATGGCTGACCTGCTCAAGACCAAGCCCCTGGACCTTCTACTGCGCGAGGCTCATGCGTCGGGTGAGCGCACGCTTCGGCGGACGCTCGGGCCCGTCCAACTGACGGCCTTGGGTATCGGCGCCATTATTGGCGCTGGGATCTTCGTACTTTCAGGGCTGGGTGCGCATTATGCCGGCCCCGGCCTGATGCTGTCGTTCGTGTTGTCGGGCTTGGGTTGTGCCTTTGCAGGCCTCTGCTATGCGGAGTTCGCGGCCATGATCCCACTCGCCGGCAGCGCATATACCTATGCCTACGCCACGTTGGGCGAGCTCTTTGCCTGGATCATCGGTTGGGACCTGACGTTGGAATACGCCATGGGCGCCAGCACCGTGTCCTCCGGCTGGTCAAACCACTTCGTCGAGTTGCTCGACATCTTCCATGTCAAAATGCCGCTCTGGCTTGCATATGACCACTGGACGGCGTTGAGGACGGCCGAAAACATTGTGGCTCGGCAGATGGCGCAAGCTTCAGATCCAAGTTTGGTGCCCGGCACTCAGGCGTTTCTTAGCAAAGTGAGTGCTATAACCGCTGCCCATCCTCCCGAGTTGGTGCAGCGTGCCCATGCTCTGCTTGCTGCGCCACACTTATTTGGCGCGGAGATTGGCTTCAACCTCCCGGCGTTCCTGATCGCGCTGGTCATCACTGCCATCCTGGTCATTGGAATCCGCGAGAGCGCTCGTTTCAATGCCACTATCGTGGCTATTAAGGTTTCGGTCGTCTTGTTTGTTATCGTGCTGGGTTTCAGGTACGTCAGTTCCGCCAACTGGGGGAGCGGTTGGTCCAGCTTCGCTCCATACGGCTTCTCGGGCATCGGCGCCGGGGCGGCTTACATTTTCTTCGCATACATCGGCTTTGACGCGGTCTCCACCACGGCACAGGAAGCCAAGAACCCGCAGCGCGACTTACCCATCGGGATTATCGCCTCATTAATTATCTGTACGGTATTCTACATTGCCGTCGCAGCAGTGCTTACCGGCATGGTGCCGTGGCAGGAGATCAACATCGAAGCCCCCATTGCCCGAGCCTTCATGGATCGAGGACTTACAGTCGCTTCACACGTCATCACGCTGGGCGCTCTGGCCGGCCTTACCAGTGTGATGCTGGTTATGCTCCTTGGACAGACTCGCGTGCTTTACTCGATGGCCAACGATGGCCTTCTGCCAAAAAAGTTCTTCGCGGACATCCACCCGAGATTCCGCACACCATGGAAGAACACGATTCTGGTTGGTTTTTTGGCGGCCGTTGTCGGCAGCGCGGTCCCGATCGACGACATCGGCAAAATGGTTAACATTGGCACATTGTTGGCCTTCGTGATCGTATGCACGGCGGTCTTGGTGCTGCGAAGCACGAATCCCGGCCAGGCTCGGCCTTTCCGCACTCCTTGGGTACCGGTAGTCCCGATTCTCGGAATTGGTTTCAACGGCTACATGATGTACAAGCTGGGTTGGATCAACTGGGCACGACTGATCATCTGGCTCATCATCGGGTTGGTCGTCTACTTTAGCTACAGTCGCCACCATAGCCGGGTGCAGGCTCTGGAGGCCGAGGGCCAGCGCGCCATGGCCGACTGACGGTTTTACACTACCCTCAGAAAGCGCGTGAAACGCGCGCTACAGTGCAGTGATGCGCTTTCGGAAGTCCGGGAAGAGCTCACAATTACAACAGGCCAAGAATGCAAGGCCCGTAGGGCCGAAATAAATTAGCCCCGGGCGGAAGCCCGGGGAAAGCGATTCCCTAAGGTTTCCATCCCGAGCCGCGCGACGCGAGCTACCGGGGTCCCCAGCAAACCCGGTTTTGGTTTGCGGGGGTGGTCTTGCGAGCGGAG
>DASQXC010000274.1:0-6447 GCA_035639935.1 Terriglobales bacterium | reverse complement strand
CTGGAGCTGTTCGGGTTGAGGAAAGACGGCACGCGCTTTCCGGTTGAAATAAGCCTCAGCCCGTTGAGAACCGACGAGGGCACGATAATTATCAGTGGCATTCGCGACATCACAGAACGGAAGCGTGCCGAGGACAAGTTCCGCGGGCTGCTCGAATCCGCTCCCGATGCCATGGTGATCGTAGACCGCAAGGGAATTATCGCTTTGGTCAACTCGCAAACCGAACAGCTCTTCGGGTATAGCCGAGAAGAGCTCCTGGGGCAGGCTGTAGAGGTCTTAATACCAGATCGCTATCGTGAGCGTCATGTGGGGCACCGCTCAGATTTCAACGTTGACCCACGTGTGCGTCCCATGGGGGCGGGACTGGATCTTTATGGTCGCCGCAAGGACGGGACGGAATTCCCGGTTGAGATAAGTCTCAGTCCTTTGCGGACCGAAAACGAAAGTTACGTAACCGGGGCGATCCGGGACATTAGCGAGCGCAAGCAAGCTGAGGCAGAAATCAAGAAGCTGAACCAGGAGCTGGAAGAAGCCCTCAGGCGAACGGAGAAGCTCGCCACCACCGGCCGACTCGCGGCCACCATCGCCCATGAAATTAATAACCCGCTTGAGGCGGCGACGAATGTGTTGTTCCTCGTCGAGTCCAAAGGGGGGCTGAACCAGCAAGGCCGCGAATTGATAGATTTGGCACAGAAAGAATTGGCACGGATAGCGTCCATCACCAAGCATACACTTGCTCCACATCGTGAGGCCCGTTCGCGGGTTACCACGAGAACACCGCCTTATTGGACGACATTTGCGCCGTATTCAAGAGCAGGCTGGACTCGAAGGGTATCCGACTCGTCTGCGACTTTGACCCCGATGCAAGCCTCACCGTACATCCGGGGGAATTGAGGCAAGTCTTTATCAACCTGATTAGCAATGCAATAGACGCTATGGACAAGGGCGGAGAGCTTCGCATTACCGCCAGCTCGGACAACGAGCTGGTCAAAGTCACGATTGCAGACACTGGCTGCGGCATCCCACCAGAACAGCTGGACAAAATTTTCGACCAGTTCTACACCACCAAGGGCGAACAGGGCACAGGTGTAGGGTTATGGGTTGCGAAGGGCATTGTGGAGCGATCTGGCGGCACCATCCGCGTGTCAAGCTGTGTTGAACCTGCGCGGAGCGGTTCCTGTTTTACTGTCACATTGCCAGGGGTGACCACCCCCAAGCACGCCATCGCCTAACCTTCAGGCTCGCTGGCATCGTTCGCAGCGGCTGCTGCTTCTGGATTCTCCTTGTCATGCAGCACGCGGTAATCCCAGATCCCGGCAGCCATGGCGGGCTTGCCTTTGTTACTCTCTGCGGGGACGGTGCGGACCACCATGCCGCGGGCGATCACCTGGGCATGCTCTTGGCCAGTGATCTCAGGAGGCATTTCCATGATCAATTCGAGCTCGGTGTTCTCGGGAAGAACTTCGCCGGCGCGAAACAGGACGCCCGTCTGGCTGACGTTCTCGACGGCCCCGCAATGCCACGCCGTGGTGCCGGCGGCGCGGTACTTCAGCTCGTGGTCATGCAGCTTGATGCGGCGGGCGCGTGGCGACCACCTCGGTTTCTTCTCCGAAGAGCCAGGGCCATCGCGGCCCGCGGCCCGGGCCGGCGCCCCCTGCTTTCCTTTGCCGCTGACGCGCTCCAGCCGCGACATCGTCTTCCAGTCGTACCTATATTCATCGCCGCAGACCAGGCACACCTGGTAGTACTGGCCGTCGGGCCAGCGCCGCGGCCAGGAAAATTCATGGGAGCAGCGGCCGAGCCGGAATAGATCCAGCAGGCGGGAAGCCATCAGACCTCACCTTTCGGCGGAAACCGCACGAAGTTGCCAAGTATTTATGCCGTAAATATGTACCCTCCTAACAGATAACTTTGGTACATGGCCTATGGGAAGTAACGTGTGTAACCATTACTCATTGAGCCATTGCGTCATTGAACCGGCAAGTTAGGTTTCAATGACGCAATGGCCCAATGGCCGCACGCTCTGCTACTCTGAATGGCCCTCCATGGAGTGCAGACTGCTCACCGTGCTGGTCGTCTTGGGGATGGCCGTGCAAGTCGCCTGCGGGGTGCCCGGAGCGCCCCAGCCGCCCTCGCTTGAACTTCCTCGTCCGGTGCGGGACCTGAAGACCGTCCGCAGGGGCAACGAGGTCACGCTCTCCTGGACCACGCCGCGCGAAACCACTGAGCGAACGCGCATCCGGCATCTGGGCGAGACACGCATCTGTCGTGCTGTTGATCTCACCGCCCCGGCGGAATGCGTGCAGACAGTAGGCGTCTTGCAAGCGTCGCAGACGCTGCTGGCGGCGCCGGCAACTTTTACCGACATCCTGGGACCAGAGATTGTGGAGCAACATGCGAGTGGCTTCGCGACCTATGCGGTTGAGGTACGGAATGACCGCGGACGAAGCGCCGGCCTGTCGAACCAAGTGAACGTTCCGTTAGCGCCGACGCTTGCGCCGCCCAGGGATATGAGAGCGGAGGTCACAAGCAATGGCGTGGAGCTGACGTGGACAAGCGAAGTCTCCGGGCAAGACTCTCTGCTGCAGCATTTCTATCGCGTTTACCGCCGGCGAAAGGGCGAACAGAAGCAGGTTGTGATCGGAGAAATACAAGCTCCGGCAGGGCCAGCCAGTCTGCTCGACCACGATGCCGAGTGGGAGAAAACGTACGTGTACCGTGTTACGGCAGTCACGGTGGAGCCGATCCATGGTGAGGACGAGCAGGTGGAGGGCAATGACTCGCCAGAGATCGAAGTCTTCGTCCACGATGTTTTTCCACCCGCCACTCCGAGCGGACTGCAAGCGGTTTTCGCAGGCACGCAGCACCCCTCCATTGACCTGAGCTGGTCCCCGGAAAGCGAATCGGACCTGGCTGGCTACAACATATATCGCCATGAACAGGGCGCCCCCCCGCAGAAAATCAATAGCGAACTGGTGAACACACCCGTATTTCGTGACAGCAATGTGCAGCCCGGACACCGATATTTTTATTCGGTTACAGCCGTGGATGTGCGAGGAAACGAGAGCGGGAGATCGGCGGAAGCCTCGGAGGCAGTACCTCAGTAATCGGGTGATCGGGTCATCGGGTGATTGACGCAAACTACGCCGCATGTGATCGGGTGATCGAAGACCGCTGTTCAAGACCCGATGAACACAATCTCCCGATGACCCGATCCAGAATTGCCCGATATCTGCTACATTTGGGGTCTTTGATGAAGTACTGCCGGTTCCAGAGCGATGACGGGATCCACTGCGGTATCATTGAGACCCTCTCCGGACAGGAGGTGATCAATCAGATCGCGGCACCGCACGCGGAAGATCCCTTCTGCGGGGAATTTCATCCCACGATGACCCACCTGCCGCTTGCGGGCACCAGGCTGCTCGCTCCCGTGACGCCCTCGAAGATCATCTGCGTGGGACGCAATTATCGCGAGCACGCCCGCGAGCTGGGCAACGAGGTTCCTACCGGGTTGCTGATCTTCCTCAAGCCGCCCTCGGCAGTGGTCGGACCGGAGGAGAATGTCATTTACCCGCCGCTCTCCGAGCGAGTGGATTATGAAGGCGAACTGGCGGTGGTGATCGGGAAACGCTGCCGCAACCTCGGCGCGGACGAGGATGTGCGCGCCTACATCCGCGGCTACACCTGCCTGAACGACGTGACCGCGCGTGACCTCCAGCGCAAAGACGACCAGTGGACCCGCGCCAAAGGCTTCGACACATTCTGCCCGGTGGGACCCGTGGTCAGCGATGAGCTTGACCCGTGGGCGGGTGTTACGGTGGAAACCCGCGTCAACGGGGAACGTAAACAGCAGGGAACTACCCGCGATTTCATCTTCCCGCTGGACGAGATCATCCGGTATTGTTCTCAAGTGATGACCCTGCTGCCCGGAGACCTCATTGCCACCGGCACTCCCGCCGGCGTCGGTCCGGTAAGGCCAGGGGACGTGATGGAAGTCAGCATTGCAGGGATCGGGACATTAAGGAATCGGGTCATTGATTCATTGGTCCATTGAGCCCGAAGTAATGGGACAATGAATCAATGAGTCAATGAATCAATCTTGAACGATGATGGTGCTCTCATGAAATTCTTCCTCGACACTGCCAACATCAACGAAATCCGCGAGGCCGCCTCGCTGGGCGTCCTGGACGGGGTGACCACCAACCCTTCGCTTGTGGCCAAAGAGGGCAAACCGTTTAAGGAAACGATCCTTGAGATCTGTTCGATTGTGGACGGCCCGGTAAACGCCGAGGTGATCGCTACCGACGCGGGTGGGATGTGCAACGAGGCGCGTGAGTACGCAAGCTGGCATAGGAACATCGTCGTCAAGCTGCCCACCACGCGCGACGGCCTGAAAGCCTGCAAATGCCTGGTCGAGGACGGGATCCGTACCAACCTCACGCTGTGCTTTTCCTCCAACCAGGCGCTACTGGTGGCAAAGGCCGGCGGCACCTACGTGAGCCCTTTCCTGGGGCGATTGGACGACATCGGCCACGTGGGCATGGACTTGGTCAGGCAGATCCTCCAGATCTATCGCAACTACGGCTATAAGACGCAGGTGCTGGCGGCCTCGCTGCGGCACCCGCTACACGTCATTGACGCAGCGCTGGCCGGGGCCGATGTGGCTACTGTCCCCTTCAAGGTCCTCGACCAGATGTTCAATCATCCGCTCACAGACAAGGGGCTGGCCACCTTCTTGAAGGACTGGGAAAAGCTAAAGAAATGAACATCGAGAAACGAGGCCATCAAACCCAATGTTCAATGACCCGACGACCCGATCTCCGGTCCCCCGATCCAAAATCACCCGATTACCAATTATTCAATTACTAGGTCTATGCGCCCAGCAGTTTCCCGAACAATCCTGATGTTGCCTGCTCGAAGTTCGCAGTAGAGTAAAACCAGATGCCGATTAAGGCCATAAGTCTGCTGCGCTACTACCCCGTGATGCTTTGCGTAACCGGCGCGCTCTTGCTTTATTTGGGATTACTGGCTCGGCGTCGGCGGCGCAAGACTCCGGAAGAACGCGAGCGCGAACGTCGGCTGCGCATCACTCAGCACGGCCGCATTGCTGACGGCAACATCCTCGATGTGCAGGAACTGGAGTTGAAGGGGCGTGGCTCAGCGCAGATGCTGATCTATCAGTACGACGTTGCCGGCGTAACCTACCAGGCGTCTCAGGACATCACCTACGTACGCCATAAGGTTGATCTGCACGCCTGCCGCCTCGGCTTGGCTACCTCGGTGAAGTACGATCCCCAAAACCCGGGGGATTCAATCGTCGTTGCCGAGGGCTGGACAGGGCTTAGAAAGTGAGAATATTGAGTCATTGAGCCATTGTGTCATTGAGTCATTGGAGGCTTGTCCGAGCAGTTCTCTGCGATGCAGCCACGATAGCGAGAATCTCGTTGGTCTCATCGAGGAGTGCCTGGAGACGCCTTGAATTGACAATCCCGATATCCATCAAGCCAGAAGACGGTCTCGTCCGCTTCTTCCACGACGCCGATCTTGGCAAGAAACTCCGCCGATGAACGTGCACGGCAGACGGCACGACCCAATGGCTCAATGACTCAATCGCTCAATAAAAGAACAGGCCACCTTCCCCCACGAGGTGGCCTGTAACCGCGTTCGCTCGTTTGCCGATGCTGCCGGTTACGGGGTGGCGAACGCCCGGTTATTGTTGACAGCATCAATCCCTACAGGCGGCCCCTCCCCATCCGTTCCGGAGAGCGTATGCTTGGGTGGGAGTTTTCGATCGGAGTCGAGCTTCTGCATCTGCATCGCCTTCAGTCGCTTGAGCAGAGCTTTGTAACTGATCCTCAGGATCTTGGCCGCCTGCACGCGGTTCCAGCGGGTCTGTGCCAGGACCCGTTCGATGGCTTCGCGCTCGGCCTCCATGGTGGCACGCTTGCCGATTTCCAGTAGCGAGGGGGTCCCGTGATGCCCGTTGCCGTTGGGCGGCGAGGAGAGCGCCTTTTCCACCGGTTTGGACGCTGAGAGCGCCGCTGTCATCGGCTGCTGGGCGGAAAGCTCCGAGATGATTTGCGCCTCGTTCGCGATAATCACGTGGCGCTTCACCAGGTTTTCTAGTTCGCGGATGTTCCCCGGCCAGGCGTACTCCATCATGCGACTCACGGCATATTCGCTCAACGGCGGGGGCTGCTTGCCATAGTATTCGCTGTACTTGCGCAGGAAGAAATCGAGGAACACCGGGATCTCGTCGCGCCGCTCACGCAGCGGCGGGAGGTGAATGGTGACCACGTTCAGCCGGTAATACAAGTCCTTGCGAAAGAGCCCGGTCTCGACCGCCCTTTCGAGCGGCGTGTTGGTAGCGGCGAGCACGCGCACGTCCACCGCTATGTCGCGCTTACCGCCCAGGCGGGCGAATTCGCCGTCCTGCAAGACGTGCAG
>DASQXC010000273.1:0-2794 GCA_035639935.1 Terriglobales bacterium | reverse complement strand
TTGGCTTGCTGTGCCGTGAGCGTGTCGCGCAGGCGGCCCAGGTACACGGCAAACAGGAACAGCGCCGTCATTTGCGCAGTAAATGCCTTGGTCGAGGCCACACCGATTTCCGGTCCGGCATGCGTGTAGATCGTGCCGGCCGCCTCACGGGTCACCATGGAGCCGACCACATTGCAGATGGCCAGTGTCTTGGAGCCTTTGGCCTTGGCCTCGCGCTGGGCGGCGATGGTGTCGGCGGTCTCGCCCGACTGCGTGATGAGCACGGTCAGCGAAGTCGGCGAGATGATGGGATCGCGGTAACGAAACTCGCTGGCGTAGTCCACCTCGACCGGCACCCGCGCCAGCTTCTCAATCATGAACTTACCGGCTAAGCCAGCATGCCAACTGGTGCCGCACGCGGCAATGTCAATTTTGGTCAGATTGCGAAACTCGGCCTCGGTGATCTCCATCTCGTCGAGGAAGACTTTGCCGGAATCCAGCGAGACCCTCCCCAGGGTGGTGTCGCGGACGGCGCGCGGCTGCTCGTAAATCTCCTTGAGCATGAAGTGCTTGAAGCCGCCCTTCTCCGCCATGATGGGGTCCCAGGTGACGTGTTGCACCTGGCGGGAGACGGGCTGGCCATCGAAGTCAGTGAGTTGCACGCCCGAAGGCGTGATGACGGCCAGGTCGCCATCGGCGAGGAAGAACAGGTCACGCGTGTGATAGAGAATCGCCGGCACGTCCGACGCAACGAAGTACTCGTCCTTGCCTAGCCCGATGACCGCCGGCGGCCCATTGCGGGCGGCCACGATCTTGTTCGGTTCGTCCACGGCGATGACCGCCAGCGCGAACACACCCGTGAGTTCCTTTACCGTCTTGCGCACCGCCTCTTCCAGCGACACCGGGTGGCCGTTGCCGCCGGAAAAATGATATTTCTCGATCAGGTGCGCGATGATTTCGGTATCGGTCTCGGTCGAGAACTGGTGCTTCTCTTCGAGGAGGCGTTTTTTGAGTAAGAGGTAATTCTCGATGATGCCGTTGTGCACCACAACGATCTTGCCGGTGCAATCGCGGTGGGGGTGGGCATTTTCCTCGGTCGGACGCCCGTGCGTCGCCCAGCGCGTGTGGCCGATGCCGTAAGTGCCGTCCAGCGGCTTGAGGCGAATGGCCTCTTCCAGATTGCGCAGCTTGCCCTCGGCACGCCGCACCTGCAAAGCGTCGCCATTGCCCGCCACAGCGATTCCGGCCGAGTCGTAACCGCGGTACTCCAGCCGCTTCAAACCATCCAGGATCACGGGCACAACCCGCTTCTTACCAACGTAGCCGACAATGCCGCACAACTCAGCTCACCTCTCGCAGGAATCTGTAGCAGCGGGAGAACTCAGTCTGAATGATACTCTAACGCCCTACCAGTGTAGATGCTGGAGATGGTACTTGTGCTGCCGAAAGCCCAATGCGCACGATTACTCCTCGAGCGAATAGCGGAATTCCTCGATCACCGGATTGGTGAGTACCTCGCGGGCGATGCGGGTAATCTCTGTCTCGGCTGCAGCTCGATCCAGTCCGCTGTCCAGCGTGATCTCAAAGAACTTGCCCTGCCGCACGTCATCCACGCCCTTGTAGCCCATCTTCCTGAGCGCGCTCTGGATGGTTTTCCCTTGAGGGTCCAGAACCGTCTTCTTAAGCGTGACGTAAACGTAGGCTTTCATCTGTGAATCGCCAGTAGCCAGTCGCCAGTTTTCAGCCGCCGGTCTGTCCGGACTGAGAAACACCGGCGACCGGTTACTGGAGACTACAGCCTAAACAGCTCTCGCAACCTTTTTGTCTGCGCCCGGCTCACGGGCACTTCGGTTTGCTTACGGTCATCCATACGGAGCTGGTAGGAGCTCTTGAACCAGGGAACGACTTCCTTAATGCGATTGATGTTGACCAGGAACGAGCGGTGTGCCCGCCAGAATAGATTGGGGTCGAGCGACTCCAGCAGTTCTTCCAGCGTGCGGCAGTTCGACTGACCTTCCATACCCCCGATGGTCACTACGGTAATGACGCCGTCCTGGATGGAGGCGAAGCAGATGTCCTTCTGGTCTGCCAGAAACAGGCGGCCCATGGACTTGAGCAGCACCTTGGAATTCTGCGGCTTCTGCGATTCCAGCATCCGTACCAGACTCTCCAGTTTTTCTGAAGGGGGCGCTTGTGTCTGCAGCTTTTTGCGGGCCCTCTGCACCGACTGCGCCACCCGCTTTTTGTCGAAGGGCTTCAGGAGGTAATCCACGGCGTTTACTTCGAATGCCTTGATGGCGTACTGCTCGTAGGCGGTGGCGAATACGATCTGCGGCATCGGAACGCGCCGGTCAATCAGTTTCTTGATGACCCCGAAGCCGTCCAATCCCGGCATCTGCACATCCAGGAAGACCACGTCGGGATTGTGTTCCTTGATAAGACTGACCGCTTCGACACCGTTCTTACCCTGGGCCACGATGTCGATGTCATCTACACTTTTGAGAAGGTAAGCCAACTCGTCGCGCGCGAGTTGCTCGTCATCAACGATTAACGCCGAGAGTGACATGCGGCAGACCTCGGGCGCAAAGTATAGTGGTGGAGGAACGAAAATGACAACCGCTGGCAATTGAGCCATTGATTCATTGAGTCATTGTGCCATTTGGGGCCGAACCGATGATTCAATGACCCAATGACTCAATTTGCCGGGCCTCAGGAGATGTTCTCGACCGCCAGCGCCATGGCCATCCCGCCCGAAACACACAACGTCGCCACGCCTTTGTTCGCTTTGCGCTTGAGCATCTCGTGGACAAGTGTC
>DASQXC010000272.1:0-6208 GCA_035639935.1 Terriglobales bacterium | reverse complement strand
CCTCACCTGGGCATCCATTACCCGCCCGCATGGTTGCCGGACCTAAGCCCCCAGCCGTCACCGTGCTGCTTCGGGAGCACGAGATAGCCACCCAGTTTGCCGAAGCCGTTGCCCGCGGCTATCTGCCCGAGCAGTTCTTCTATTGGTTTCCCCTTTCAGTGGAGGCCTGGGTTGCGCTCTGTCGCTCGCCGGAGTACCGCAACGCGGACCGCGCGCTCACACTGCTCTCGCGGGCTGCTCCCCGGTTGGCTGAGCTTTGGCCTGCGCTAGACACCGTGTGCGGCCTGGGCTGTGGCGAGGGGTCAAAGGATCGTGTGCTCCTCGAGGCGCTTCGGTATCCTCTATATACAGCGGCAGATTTCAGCCAAGGCCTGCTGGAACTGGCGCTGGCCTGTGGGTCGCCGGTGGCAAGAGAGGTGCAGGGCTTCAAGCTTGATATCAGCTCGGACCAGCATCTCGAAGCAGTGGGCGCGGCAGTTCGCCAGTCCGGCCGTTCCGCCGTTTACACCGTGCTTGGCAACACGCTGGGCGCCTTCGATCCTGACCGCTTCCCTGCTCGTCTGCGGCGACTGATGCGTCCGGAAGACCGTGTGGTCTTCGATGGTGAAATCTTCGCTGGCGCAGAGACCTTGCGCGGCTATGATCATCCTATCAACCGCCGGTTTGCCTTCGCGCCACTCGCGTCGCTGGGACTGACCGAGTCCGATGGCGAGCTACGCTTCGAACTGTGCCCCGGGTCCGCCGGATTGCACGAGGTGGCGAAGTACTTCGTCCCAACGCGTGATCTGCAGTTGCGGATTGCCGGTCGCGAATTGCGCCTGCGCGCGGGCGAGCCGCTCCGCATGAGCAGTTCGCTCAAGTATGATGAGTTCGCCTTTTACGCGCGGATCGAGCGCGGCGGCTTCGGCATCGAGTTTTCCGACAAGAGCGACGACGGCCGCTTCCTCCTCGTCTGCGCCAGGCCGGTGTAGCCACGGATTACGAAATCCATGTGCTCGAGCGCAGTGGGGTAGGCCGGCGGATCGGCCCTAAGCTTGGAGCAGAACGATGTCCTTTGCCTTGCGTTGGAGGGCTTTGTCGAAGCTCACAATCGTCAGGCGGGAAGCGTGTGCGAAAGCCGCAAGATAGGAATCGGCCCAATCTTTGGAAGAGGCTTGGGGCGACTGCGTCAGCGCCCGAAACTCTGTTTCGAGTTCGGATGGCTCATCCAGGAATCCCACGCGGGCATCCGCGTGCCAAGCGTCATAGGCTTTCCATGCCTCCTGTTGGCTCTTTGCCCGATCCACACCCATGACAGCAGGAGCGCTCAGTAGCCGCAGCAGCCCAAGTTGGGTCCACCGGCAAAAAAATAAGCGTGCGGAGGGCGCCAGACCATCGAACCAGGTTCGGGCTGCGACGTGATGGACGTGCCGGTCGTAAGTGAGTGCCACCCAAACGTTGATGTCAGGGAAAAGAAATGATCTCGAAGATTCTTTCATTGTCGAGCTCAAGAGTCCCCGGCTGTTTGGACCGTATGATGGGAAGGTTCACTCTGTTGCCCGCCTTGCGTGGCTTCTCCTTCAGAACATGTTCAACTCCCCGAAGGATCAACTCCTTCGCCGAACTTCCTTCGCTGGCTGCACGGCTTTTCAGGCGCCGGTAGAGGGAATCGGGTATGTCAACTGTGGTCCTCATAGATGAATCGTACCATATTTATGGTTACAGCCGGACACGAACCCAGCTCGCCTGACACTTTTCCACACTTCGCAAGATTTGCACAATTGACGCGTTTTTTCCGCGTGCTACATTGCTCGTACTGCAAGCCCCTTCTTTCACCAGACTGGATTTTTGGACCAATCGCCGTCCCAGCCAGGCAAGGCCCAGGGAAGATGTCCCGGGAGATTTGGATCGTGAATGACTGGAAGCTTTACCGCACGCGTTTTCTGGCCAAAGCCAAGCGGCTTGATCAGCCCTGCATTATTACCGACGTCTGCGGTCGCGAGCAGCAAGGCGGCCCGGGTGATTACCTGGTGGAAGCGCCGGATGGCTCCCGTCGAATAGCCCCGGCGCAGGTCTTCGAGGATTTATATGTGGAATTCGAAAACTCCGGCCTTCCTTTGAGCACCGGGGCCAGCCGTTCGTCAGCCGCACTTCAGCGCCCGGAATAAGAACCGCAATAAGCGGTACAATATGTTGGGTTATAGTATTGACAGGCACAACATACAGGTATATTGTGGCTTTCGGCTTAGGATACGCGACTTAGGCCGCGCTCGCAGTTCTGTGGTAGCGCTTGGGTGTGGACATCGGCTCTTTGGCCGTAGGGGAGAAACATGGGAACTAACTCGGTCGGCACGGCGGTTGCTCCTGATTGCGCGATTTGTATGCCGGTACAGGCGCCGCTGGCCTGGTCAGACTGGTGGCGATGCCAATCCAGCTTCGGTCTGGCGCTAACGCCGCATCTCCCCGGCGTCTTCGCATTAGCCGAAGAGGTGGTTGCGCCAGACAAGTCTGGCCCGGATGCTCGCAAACGGATGCTGGCCTTGCTCCAAGTCTCCTCCACCGAGGACCTGGGGCAGGCGCTGAGCCGGCTGTTCCTCCCTTCCAGTCGGTTGCGTGCGCGGCTGGAGTCTGGGCGTTGCTTTGTCCGTTACGCCGTGGTTCCCGACCGCGCCCAACGCGAAGCTGTTTATATTGCCCTGCTGCACTGGCTGGCGGCTTCCTCCGAGGTCGCTTCCGGGTTGGGGCAGTCGGAGATCGCGCCGGAAACCGAGGCTCCTGCCGACACGCCGGCGCAAGTCCCGGACGATGCCGGCGACATCAAAGAAACTCTCGGCTCTCCCCCGCCGCTTCCGGCCGGTTTTTAAGCCGGAGTTAGTTCCCGGATTCCAACATGCGGAGTCCGCTTGAACGTAGGTACTGACAACTGACAACTGGAGACTGAATGGCTGACGTTACCGACAAGATTACTGGCCTGACTGCGGCGAAGGTTTCTAAGACTCGCCCGGTCAGGCGCAACGCCTCCGGCTTGACCTTCCGCCGTTTCTTCACCAAGCCTGGCGCCTCGCCTTATGAGGCGGTGGAGTGGGAGAAGCGTACCGCGCAGATCACCGACGCCGCCGGCAGCGTCATCTTCGAGCAGACGGACGTGGAGGTCCCCAAGGACTGGTCCATGACCGCTACTAATATCGTGGCCAGCAAATATCTCCACGGCAAGCTGGGCACCCCCGAGCGCGAGACCGGCGTGCGCCAGCTCGTCAGCCGCGTCGCCGAGACCATTCGCGACTGGGGTGTCGCCGGCGGATATTTCCGCTCTGCTGAAGACGCCGCCACTTTCCACGACGAACTGGTCCACCTCCTGCTGCACCAGAGGGCGGCCTTCAATTCGCCCGTCTGGTTCAACGTCGGCTGCGACCGCATCGAGCCTAACTCCGACGCCCAGAACTGGCATTGGAACCCGGAACTAGGCCGCGTCGAGTTCGGCACGGCCGGCTACCGCAACCCGCAGTGCTCGGCCTGCTTCATTAATTCGGTCAAGGATTCGCTCGATTCCATCCTCACCCTGGCCAAGACCGAGGGCATGTTGTTCAAGTGGGGATCGGGCACAGGCACGAACCTTTCGCCACTGCGCAGCTCGACCGAAGGCCTGTCCGGCGGCGGCATCGCCTCCGGCCCGCTCAGCTTCATGAAGGGCTTCGACGCCTTCGCCGGCGTCATCAAGTCGGGCGGCAAGACCCGCCGCGCGGCCAAGATGGTCATCCTCAATATTGATCATCCGGATATCGTGGACTTCATCGAGTGCAAGGCCAAAGAAGAAGCCAAGGCCTGGAGCCTGGTGCAGGCCGGATACGACGGCTCCTCGCCCGATTCCGAAGCCTATTCGTCCATCTTCTTCCAGAACGCCAATAACTCGGTGCGGGTGACCGATGAGTTCATGCTGGCGGTCGAGCGCGACGGCGAGTTCTCCAGTCGCGCTATCCGGGACGGCCGCGTAGTCAAGACCTATAAGGCGCGCGACCTCCTGGAGAAGATCGCCCGCGCCACCTGGCAATGCGGCGATCCCGGCATGCAGTTCGACACCACCATCAACCGCTGGCATACGTCGAAGAACACGGGCCGCATCAATGCCTCCAATCCCTGCTCCGAGTACATGTTCCTCGACGACTCCGCCTGCAACCTGGCGTCGCTCAACCTGATGAAGTTCGCGCGTAACGGCGTATTCGATATCGATGCATATCGCCACGCCGTGGACATAATCATCACCGCGCAGGAGATCCTGGTGGACAGCGCCGGCTATCCCACCGAGGCGATCGCGAAGAACTCGCACGACTACCGCCCGCTCGGCCTGGGCTACGCCAATCTCGGTGCGCTGCTCATGGCTGCCGGCCTGCCTTACGACTCCGAAGCCGGACGCGACTACGCCGCCTGTGTCACCGCCATCATGTGCGGCGAGGCCTACTTGCAATCATCGCGGATTGCCGAAGCTTGCCCGTACCTCGAACCCGCAACGGACTTCGTAAAGAAAGCCAACGACGAACGGCCAACGGCGAACGACCCGCGCGGCGGAGCCGCGCCCGGCTTCTACGTAAACCGTGAGCCCTTCCTCGACGTCATCCGCATGCACCGCGCCTCGGTCAACAACATCGGGGGGTCGTACAACGGAGGTAGCGCCGTCGTCCCGCCGGCATCCGTCCCCGCCGGTTTCCCGTCGATGCTGAAGTCGCTCATCGATGCTTCGAAAGACTGCTGGGACGAAGCCCTCGCCAACGGCGAAAAGTTCGGCTACCGCAACTCGCAAGTCACGGTGCTGGCGCCCACCGGCACCATCGGCTTCATGATGGATTGCGACACCACCGGCATCGAGCCCGACCTGGCGCTGGTCAAATACAAGAAGCTGGTCGGCGGCGGCATGATCAAGATTGTCAACCAGACCGTGCCCACGGCGTTGTTCAAGCTCGGCTACTCGAGCGAGCAGGCCAACGCCATCGTCAGCTACATTGACGCTACCGGTACCATCGAAGGCGCCCCCCATATCAAAGACGAGAACCTGCCCGTCTTTGATTGCTCCTTCAAGCCGGCCAAGGGCAACCGCTCCATCCACTACATGGGACACCTGCGCATGATGTCCGCCACCCAGCCCTTCATTTCGGGCGCGATTTCGAAGACCATTAACATGCCGGAGAACGCGACCGTCGAGGAAATCGCCGAAGCGTACGTCCAGGCTTGGAAGCTCGGTCTGAAGGCAGTCGCAATTTATCGCGACGGCTGCAAAAAGTCGCAACCGTTGAGCGCGGCTGGTACAGTAACGGCGATGTCCGACAAGGCAAAATCCGGCGAAGCCCAAGTGGCGACTGGCGAGCGGCGACCGGCGACTGAAGCTGAAGATCTGAACGCTCCTCCCCGCGCCACCCGCCACAAGCTGCCCGGCGAGCGCTTTTCCGTGACCCACAAGTTCAACATTGCTGGGCACGAGGGCTATATCACTGTAGGCGTCTATCCCAATGGCCAGCCGGGGGAGATCTTCATCACCATGGCCAAGGAAGGCTCGACCGTCTCGGGCCTGATGGACAGCTTTGCCCTGGCGATTTCCATCGCGCTGCAGCACGGCGTCCCGCTCAAGCTGCTGTGCGACAAGTTCAAGCACACCCGCTTCGAACCCCAGGGCTGGTCCACCAATGCTGACATCGGCTACGCCAGCTCCATCATGGACTACATCTTCCGCTGGCTGGAGATGCGCTTCCTCACCGGCCAGCAGCAATTGCTGTTCGAAGGCCTGCGGCCGCGTCCGGCCGCACTGCCGGAAGAGAAGACGGAGTCCGCTCCTACACTGGCGACTGGCGACCGGCAACTGGCGACTGGCGGCAAGGTCCACGCCGCCGACCTGCTCAAGGAGATCGTGGATTTGGGCGACGCCCCCACCTGCTCAAGCTGCGGCTCCATCATGACCCGCAACGGAAGCTGTTACCGCTGCATGAACTGCGGCTCAACTAGCGGCTGCAGTTAAGGGGTGAGTGAACACGGGAAGCGCACCATCTCCAAACCGCGATTGGGAAAGCGTCTTTTGCAGCTGGGGTAGCGCGCCCAGCGCCACCGAGCTGGAAAAATGCGCGAACGCCGAGCGGGGCTATTCGTAAGGCAATCGATGCCAGCACCCAGCTAAGCAGCCGGGAAATCGAGGTATTCGCCCAAGGTTCATATGGCAATCGTACCAATGTGGGGCAGGAAAGTGACG
>DASQXC010000271.1:0-5385 GCA_035639935.1 Terriglobales bacterium | reverse complement strand
GACCCAGGCCAACCTGAACAGCATTAACCGCTCACTCAGTTCCGACGAGCAAGCCATGGTCGCCCAGATCAAGGACTACATGGCGCAATCGCGCAAGGCCTCGGCCGACTCCGATAGCGTGCGCGCCCATAACCTGGCCCTCAAAGCGCGCCTGCTCTCGGATGAGCTGGTTAAGCACTAAGCGCGTTTGCTACTCTTTCGGTGGGGCCGGGCTTCAGCCGGGCCGTACTGAAAACGGCTCTATCGCGGGCTCACCTTGGCTAGCAACTCCCGCGCCGGCTGCTGGAAGGGCCCCTGGGCAGCAGCCAGCTTGTTCAGGATCTGCCGCGCCTCCGCGTAGTTTTTGGTCTTGGCATACGCATAGGCGAGGTAATAAGAAGCCTTTTGTGATCCTGACGGATCTGCTTTGAGCTGCGCCAACGCCGTCTTCAGCTCCGCAATCGCGGAGGCGTTCTTTTCCTGCTTCATGAGTCCGAAAGCCAGCGCAGTATGCGCGGTGCCTGCAGCCAGCTTGCGATTGATGTCGGCGTCAGGCGCGTCGGCCTTGGCTAGCGCAATGGCCTTGCGGGCATACTCCATCGCGCGATCGAAGTAGGCAGGTGTTTCCACCAGGGCACCGGCCAGCAGGCTCAGCAACAATGGATTGTCCGGACTGGCGGCGACTGCCTTTTGGCCGTAAGCCGCAAGGCGGTAGGGGTCGTTCATTTGCTGCAGAGCCACCACCGCGTACTGGATGACCTGCGGCTCATATTTCGAGCCGGGGAAGGCTGCCTCGAACTTCTCGACTTCAGCCACCTTTTGCTTGCCGTCCGATTCGTTGGCGATGGCATTCACGGCCAGGCCTTGCAGGTATTCATAGGACTGCTGAGCGCCGGCTCGCTCCTGCTCGATACGCGCCGCAAAGTCCTGCTCGGAGGCGTCCGGAGGCTTGGGCTGCTTGGCGATGCCCTGGAACGCGGTGCCGCCTCGCGCCGCGTAATCCACGACCTTGGCGTAGTCTTTCATCTGCAAGGCCAGGCTCGTCTGCGAACCCAAAATGTCGAGATCGTTCGGAGCGGCCGCCAAGGCCTTGTCGCCGTAGGCGAGCGCCTGCACGTTATCTCCCTTCGCAGAGTAAAACTGTGAGAGCTGCAAGTTTCCATAAGCAACTGCCATGGGACTAGTGGAGAATTTCTGTACGAAATCCTGCAGCAGCGGCAGCCGCTTCTCGGGATCGCCCTCATTTGAGATTTGCTGGATCGCTGCATCTTCCGGTGTGCCGGCGGCGATCAGGATGCGCGTCACTTGCGCAATTCCGACACCAGTCATCAGAACCATAGCCAGAATCAATGCGAGAAATCTCTCAACCAGCCTCATAAGGCACCTCCAGCGTGGGCGAGACCTGTAGCCTGCACATGCTAGCGCGCCGCGCATCGCACAGCAACGGGCCTGTCTCACCGCAGCAGTCGCGCGTAAAATTCCCTGGCAAGCTCCGTAGCGCCCGGAGGCAACGTGGTTCAGCGATCGCGCAGCATCGACCTGACGCAGGTCTCGGAGTGGCAGGAGGGGCACGTCCGCCGATTTCAGGATTACCTTGTGGCCGAGGAGCCGCTCGAGATTCGCGTCAACGGCGAGCCACTGACCGTTACCATGCGCACTCCAGGCCACGATCTCGAACTCGCAGCCGGGTTCCTATTCACCGAAGGTCTCATACAGAAGCGGGAGCAGATTGCCAGAATCGAGGAAGGTACAGCAGAGAACAAGGACGCCAGGGAAAACGTTGTCCGGGTGGAGCTCGCCGGGACGGGGTTCGAGCGCGATCGCATGCAGCGCAACTTCTTCGTAGCCTCAAGTTGCGGGATTTGCGGCAAAGCTTCTATCGATGCCATCCGCGTGCGCGGCATTCCGCCTCCCAACCCCGACTTCCGCTTCGACCCTGAGGTGCTATGCGCGTTGCCTGACAAACTCCGCGCTGCACAGACTATCTTCGGCAGGACGGGCGGGCTGCATGCCGCAGGTCTGTTCAACTCGGCGGGAGAGTTGGTCGCCGCGCGCGAGGATGTCGGACGCCACAACGCCGTGGACAAGATAATCGGGTGGGCCTTGATGCAGGGTGGCGTGCCGTTATCCAACTGTGCGCTGATGGTGAGCGGGCGCGGGGGCTTTGAAATAATCCAGAAAGCGCTGGTCGCCGGAATCCCGCTGGTGGCTTCGGTCTCGGCACCCTCCGGGCTGGCTGTGCGACTGGCCCGCGAACTGGGTCTCACGCTCGTCGGCTTCCTGCGCGCGCGGCGGTTCCTGATCTATTCGGGAGAACAGCGTCTTGAGTCGCGAGTCGTGAGTCGCAAGTCGTGAGCCAAAAGGCTCGCGACTTGCGCCTCGCCCGACTTGGGACTTATCTTCACACCGCGTGCCCGTTCCCGCCGGCTTTTTGCCGGGCTTTGACCGCGCGGCGCATCTGCGGGAGCAGAACCTGGTAATACTTGACCACGGCAGCGATCCGTTCCCGCTCCGAACGCATGCCCAAAAGCCGCTGCTTAAAATCGAGATCCAGGGGCAGGGGTGCGGCAAGCTGAAACGAGAGCTGGGGCGTGCTGGCTTCCGGCGCGAAGGCCTCGGCTCCCAGGGTCTGCAGCAGGTCGCTATGCAGCCGCAAGGCCTCGTCAACTTGCTCGGATGGGGCGCGGGCCGGCTGGTCATCGAAATACGCGACCTCGGCCTGCAGAAACGCGCGCTCCTCGTTCAGCGTTATCACCTCGAAACGGCGACGGCCTTCGCAGATGATGTCCATGCGTCCGTCTTCGTAGCGCTTGGTCACGTCCAGAATCTCGGCGGTGCAGCCGATCTCGGCAAGGCCTCCTTCTTTGGCGCGGACAACCCCGAATGCCGTCTTCTGTGCCAGGCATTCGCCGATCATTTCCTTGTAACGAGGCTCGAAGATGTGCAGCGGGATGGGCGTGCCTGGAAAGAGCACGGTGTCCAGCGGGAACAGTGGCACCAAAACGCTCACCCGTGGGATTGTAAACCTCCGCTTGACTTGCAGGCCGCAACCAAATACAAGCTGCAAGCATGGACCTTCGTGAAAAGGTGGTAGTGGTGACCGGCGCGTCCATGGGCATCGGCGAGGCCCTGGCGCGGGCATTCCTTCGTGGGGATTGCAAGGTGGTGCTCTCGGCACGTGATCCCGGACGGTTGGAAACAGCTCGCGCACGCCTCGGTGCGCCTGACCGCAGCCTGGCGATTACCTGCGATGTCCGCAACCGCGAGGAAATCGATCGCCTGCTCAGCCTCTCGCTGCACAACTTCGGCCGCCTGGACATCTGGATCAACAATGCCGGCTTCGGCATCCAGGACTCGGTCGCTGCCATGGACATGAAGGCCTGCCGCAATCTGTTCGACACCAACCTGTTCGGCGCGATCGAATGCATGCAGGCGGTGATCCCGGTAATGAAGCGCCAGCGCAGCGGCATGATCATCAACGTTTCCAGCGTCGCCGGCCACATCCCCTTGCCCTACTGGGCAGCGTACTCGGCCAGCAAGTTCGGCATCAACGCCATCGGCAAAGCCGCACGCCTGGAGTTGCTCGGGAGCGGCGTGCACGTTATGACCGTTTGTCCCGGCACCATCGCCACCAACTTCCGCCAGAATGCTGTGAAAGGACAAGAACGCCCGAGCGTGCGATGGCGGGAGCGCCGTGGCATCAGCGCTGAGCGCGTTGCAGCCGCGGTGGTCAACGCCTGCCGCACCGAAAAGCGGGAAGTGATTGTGCCCTGGCAGCACCACATCAGCGTCAAGTTCTACCAGTTGTTCCCCGGGCTCGTAGAGTGGGCAATGTCGCGCGGGCTGGGTGCCGCCGAGGCAACCCGCGCTGAGGCTGCACCGGGACCGTATCGTTAGCCGATCTTCTCCAGTTGCGCCAAGTGGTTCAGGTCGTGTCCGGCGAGCAGTTGCAGGATTCTCTCCACCGACTCGTCTCCGCGCTCGGGATGAAACGCAACCTTCGCCAGATCATCCGCGGAGAGTGTTCTCCAGAACGACAGGTTCCAGGCACGTAAAGCGATGCAGGCCTTCACGGCAGCCGCGGGGTCCTGGTGCACGTAGTTTCGCGCCCACAGGTCCTGATCGAAGGGCTGGATGCGGTGGTTCGGCTCGACGGCCGCCTGCCGTGAGCGGAAACCAACCGCCAACTCCACGTCGGCTAAATGGCAGAAGATCTGGCTGGCAGTCCATTTACCGGGAGCGTAGCTCTTCTTCAACCCCTGTGGCCCGAGGCGCTCGAACTGCTGTTGCAGCTTCGCGGGAGTAGATTGGAGAACGTCGAGGAACGGCCTATCAGCCAGCAGTCCCAGGATTCGCGCGGTGTAGGGATTGGTTGCGGTTGCCATGGGTTTGATGGATGTCTCCCGAATCGTTTGCGACTCGCGAAAATTGTCGAGCCCCGTGTAGAGACGCGGCATGCTGCGTCTCTACACGCGGAAGCGTTTCATTCCAGCGTCTGCAGCAGCGCCTCCATCTCCTCCTGCGCGTGCTTGTTGCCCACCCGGGCGGCGGTAGCAATGCCCTTTTGCAGCATGTGGAAAGCCTCTTCGGTGCGTCCCGCGGCGGCGAGCATCTGGCCCGACATCTGGTATGCCGCGACGTAGTCCGGATGGAGTTCCAGCAGCTTCTTGAACTCGGTGAGCGCGTTCTCGATTTCGCCAGCACGCGAGTATTCTATCGCCAGACCGTAACGCGCAAAGGCGTCGTTCGGGTTCTGCTCCAGGAATTGCTTCAGCATCTCCGCGCGATCCATGCCGCCTGACAGATTTGCACGTCCAAGCCGCGGAAGTAAAGCTGGACTGCATAAATCCTCGCCGCTAGAATCGAATCCTGGCCAACGTCCCAAGCTTGATTGCTGAGTGCTGATTGCTGAGTGCTGCTCTTATGGCTTGTCCCTACTTCATTCCCACCGAAAAATTCGTCAGCGGCGGCTGGCCACACCCCTCGCGATTGCCACTGGGGACCGGATATCGCGGACTGTGCACCGCGGCCTGCGATCAGCAGATCGTTCCCTCGGACCAAGAGCTGCGCGAGTTCTGCAACCTGGGATACGCCACGCGCTGCCCGCGACTGCCCAACCCGCGCCGTTTCGACGCGGTGCGATTTTCCGTCGCGCGCGACCGCGACCATCGCGTCCAGATCTGCTGCGTGCTCGAGACTGCTCATCGCCCCGCCGCCTACCGCATGCTGGAGTACGATTCGGCGGTGGGAAGGTGGGGCATCACGCATCCTGACCAGCGTATCCAGGCGATGGCCGCCTGTTATCTCGAATCCTATCTCGCGCGCCGTCAGCAACAGCACGCCGCTTCCGCCGAGGCATGACCGCGCACGACCTCACCCCGCGTCCGGTTAAAGCCTCGCAGTCGG
>DASQXC010000270.1:0-14884 GCA_035639935.1 Terriglobales bacterium | reverse complement strand
CTCTCCTGGCTGCCTAGATTCGTGAGCGGGAGAATGGCTCCGATTCGACATGGACAAAGTCGCAAACTCTTTGGTGAGGTATTCCCCCAGTCTTCCAAGGCATTGCAGAACAGCGATTTTCCTTCGCCGTGCGAACAGGTGGTGAAGAAAATCGTAGTAGAGTCTCGTGGTTCCTTTTCGTCTCATTTCAGTAGGGCATCACGCCGACTTCTTTTTCCACCTCGGTGGTATCCACCATCACAATGGCGTCCCATGGGCAGCCGTCGAGGAAGCAGCCGTCCGGACCCTTGCTGGTGCACTTCTTGCACCCGATGCACAGCAGAGGGTCCACCTGGATGCGGCCGAAGGGAGGATGATCTTCATCGGGGACCCAGAACATGCAGTCTTCGATAGGACAATACTCGACGCAGGCGGGCGATCCGGCGCAGCCGGTGCAGCATTCCGTGATCACCGCCAGCTCTTTCGGTTTCTTGCGGCGTGGGGTGAGTGTGCCCTTGGATTTGGGCTCGTATTTCAGTTCCTCCGGCACCATGCCGGGCGCCTTGACTATTGGTTGCGTGGACATTCGGTTGCGATCCCCCGCTGATTTTCGATGCTAATCGTTCGAAAGCCGCACGGCAAGCGGTTTTTGGCAGTGCGAGCGGGGCGCAGGCACGACAGCCGGCGGGACGCCGGCGCTACTTTTAATCGGGCAGATGCTTGGCGAGCGCGGCCTCGACGTCCGCAGGAGTGAGTTTCTCGCCTTCATTGAGGCGCTTCAATAGCCCATCAATGATTTCTTTGGCCTCATCCTTGCCATAGTTCTTGATGAATCCATCGTAGAAGTGCTCGCCCGACAGGGCGCGGTTGATCTCGTACTCCTTGTTGTGCTCATTGAGCTCGGTGAAGTACACCACCTGGTATTTGCCGGTATAGGTGCTTTCCCGGTAAATCTCAAACATGACTTTGTCGGCTTGCATCATGAGCGCTGAAACGAGAACAACCATTTTAAGGCGCGTCAGCGGGGTTTGCGAACAGTGGGATTGGGTAATTTGGTAATTGGGTAATTGAAAAGGGCTTCTGAGGCGTTCAAATTACCCAATTACTTACCCCAATCTTCTCAGTCTCCGCCTATCTGTGCCATCTCGCTCGGCGCGGGCAGCGGCTGAATGGTGATCAGCTCCGGCGGGGCAGTCATCTCGGTTCCGCACGATGACGTGCGGGCGCCGAAACTGGCAGCCAGGCTCAGCTCGCGGCGAAGCTGGCGCTCGAACTGCGCCAGCTTCTCCTCGATCGACTCCGCCTTCTGCTTGTTGCGCACCATGTCTTCGCGGTAGCGCTTCAGGAAGTAGCCGATGGTCTCGACGCGGATCTTGATTGAGCCTGTGGGCTTGTTCTCGTCAATGTCCTTGAAGCAGAAGTAGGGCGTACCGGAGTGCTCAACGGTCTCCTCGACTACAGTGTAGATAGGCGCGTCGTGGCCGCACTTGAAGCTGGAGAGCTCGAGCGCCACCAGGTTGGGATGGCGCGCAATGTATTTTGCCGTGAAGATCTTGCGTGAGGTGTTTTCGGAGTACGAATTTTTCCAGGCATCAGAAATATCGAGCGGGTGCTCGATGATGCCTAGCTTCACATCTTCACCGAAGAGCCGCCAGACGATCTCGTCATCAAGCGGCAACGAATCCTGCGAGAAGATGGGATAGCCGAGCTTCTGGAATTCTTCCAGGATCTCGTGATTGATTCCGGGATCGTGATGGTACGGTCGCCCCAGCAGTACAATGCCGAGTTTAGTTTCTGCTTCCAACCGCTTTAGGATCTCGCGCGCTTGGTCGCGCAGCGAACCGAAGAATTTATCGATCGCCTTGAAACCTTCTTGGCAGGCGCGATAGTTCTCTTCCTCGCTCAGCCCGAGAACGTCCTTCCAGTCGGTGTACATCTGGCGGGAGCAGATTTTCAGGTCATAGAGATCGATCAGCGTGTCCTTCCAGATAACGCCCTTCTCCTTGAACAGGTCGCCTTCCTTGGTAAAGGCGGCCTTCACCGCAGCAGGCGTGGCGGTAACCGTCGGACAGGCGCGGCTCGCCTGGGTGTTCTTCAGGAAACTGGGCAGGACGTCAATCATGGGGAAAAAGATCACGTCCAGCTTCTTCTTGGGATGGACCACGTACAGCAAGTTGTGGACGTGGGGGATCCCCACCTTCGACGGGAAACAGGGATCGATAGCGCCACGCTTCGCGCCTTCTTTATAGAGCTGCTCTGAGGTGTATTCCGACCAGATCAGATTTTCGGCCTTCAAACCCAGGGACTCGAAATAGGCGGTGAAGAACGGCCCGCAGGAGTACATGTTCAGGGCGCGAGCCATGCCGATCTTCAGCTCAGGACGGCGCTTCATCAGCGCGGCGCGCTCCTTCTGGGCTTTTGTGATCTGGTACTTGGGCAACGGCTCGGCGACCAGGGGCGGTTGGTAGCTCTTGAAGGCCGTTTTGGCCGCGATCTCCACCAGGTTGGGATTCTCCTTCTTGATAGAGTCGATGTTGCCCTTGATGACCCGCATCTCCTCGACGTTCTCGACGGTTCCCTTCTCGCAGGTGGCGATGATGAGCCGCTGTGCACCCGCAGGCAGCGGGACCTTGGTCTTCACCGGAGGCTTGTAGTTGGTATTGGGCGTAGCGGTTTTAACATCGATAAAAGTTCGCAAGCACTTGTTCTTACAGAAGTAGCAGCGCGTATCCTCGTTGCGGGTTGTGGTGTAGCTGATGGAAGCCACGCCAGGAAGGCCGATGAAGTCGCTCTGCTTGCCGTTTTCCCACAGGCGTACGGCTTCGAAGGCGCAGCCGATGGCGCCGGCCTCGCCGCAGTGCTGATGGACGATCACTTCGGGCTGCACGTCCTTGCCTTTGAAGCGCGACTCGATGAAGTCCACCTGCGACTTCACCGCCGCGAGGTTGTGCTGCGTGCCGCCCTGCAGGATGAACTTGTGCCCGATGGCCGACAGATTCGGAATCTGCGAAACATACAGCCAGATGTTTTTGGGCAGCACGTTGCAGAGGCCGGCCATGATCTCTTCCGGCTTCCAGCCCTGGCGCTGGAAATCCACGATGTCGGACTGCATGAACACGGCGCAGCCGTAGCCAAACTGCGGGAATCCTTTAGCGCCGAAGGCGATGTCTGCAAACTGCTCCACCTTGAAGCCGAAGGCCTCGCAGGTGCCCTGCAGGAAGTAGCCGTTGCCGGCCGAGCACTGCGTGTTCAGCTTGAAGTCTTTTACACGTCCGTCCTTCAGGATGATGATCTTGATATCCTGCCCGCCCACGTCGCAGATCACATCGGCATCAGGATAAAAGTGGAGCGCCGCCTGCGTGTGCGCGACGGTCTCGACCAGCGCGACGTCGGCGCCGATGGCGTCCTTGAGCACGTCCTTGGCGTAACCGGTGGTGCCCACGCCGAGCACTTTGAGCGTCGCGCCCTGATCCGTGACCTGTCTGGCAATTTTGGCCAGAACTTCCTGCGTGTCCTCGATGGGATTGCCTTTGGAAAGCTGGTAGGTCTTGCCGAGGATGTTGCGATTTTTGTCCACCAGCACGGCCTTGGTTGACGTAGAGCCGCCGTCGATGCCGATGAATCCTTCCACCACCTGCCCAGGCTCGAACTTCGCCGGCACAAAGGGCCTCTTAGCATATTTCTGCTGGAACGCGTCGAGCTCTTCTGGAGACTTGACAAGCCCCGAGCCGCCGCCCTTTTTGGCCTTCTCGATGGCGCGGCCTTCGGTGATGTACCACTCCAGTTTTTCGTGCCCCAGATAAACGCCGACGCCGGGGTCTTCCGTTTTGCCAAATTCAATCGCACCGATACAGGCGAAATACTGCGCATTATCCGGTGTCTTGATCAGATCCTTGGGGTCGACTCCTTCCGGCAGCGGATAGTTGCGCTCCTCCCAAATCTTCGGGATGTTTGCCTTCCAGCAATCCCTCATGCCCTTGATGTAGCAGTTGGGGCCACCCAGCAGCAGCACCGTCGGCCGCAGCGTGTTGCCGCGCGTCAGCACCGAAAGGTTCTGCTGGATGATGGATTCGAACAGCGACGCCATCAGCTCCGGCGGCGGCACACCTTGTTTCTGCAGGCTGTTGATGTCCGTCTCGGCAAAGACGCCGCATTTGCCAGCCACGGGGTGCAGCCGGATGCCATCGTAGCCCATGTTGCAGAGTTCTTCGGTGGGAATGCGCAGCTTGGCATTGATCTTGTCGATCACCGCGCCGGTGCCGCCCGCGCACTTATCATTCATCGAGGGCAGCTTCTTCTTTTTGCCGGTCTCGGGGTCTTCCTTGAAGATGATGATCTTGGCGTCCTGGCCGCCGAGTTCGATTACCGAGCCGCAGTCGGGATAGAGCTTCTCCACCGCGAGGGAGACGGCGTTGACTTCCTGCACGAACTTCGCGCCAATGTGCTTGCCTACTGTCGCGCCGCCGGAGCCGGTGATGAAGGCGCGGAAGTTCTCCCGTGGCGTGCCTCGCAGGTCGGCCTCGATGCGTTTGAGCATCTCCAGCGCCTTTTCGGGCTGTTTGGTGTCGTGCCGCTGATAGTCCTGCCATAGGATCTGGTCAGTGGCGTCATCCACCACAACGATCTTCACGGTAGTGGAGCCAACGTCGATGCCCATCCAGAGCAGGTCGTATTTCTTGTTACGAACCGCTTTGTCGGCCAAGCCCGGCATTTTCACCTCAGTTTGTCCGAAAGTAGAGACGCCGCATGCTGCGTCTCTAAAGGCTAGTGAGCGTGGATGCGATACGGAACTTTGCCGCCCATTTTTTCGGCGATGTGTACGGCGAAATTCGCCGCCGTGCCAATCAGGCCCTTGTACTTCGGCACCTTGTACAGGGCGCGCTGCATTTCAGGGTGATCGTTCACATAGGCGCGTAACTCGTCGGCGCTCTTGCCGATGTTCTCCAGCACGGTCTTGAACTCGAGCTTAGCTTTGGCCTTGGCCTCGCCCAGAGCCATCTGCACGCGGCTGTGCGCATTGATCTCGCCCTCGCCGGAGGTCTCGATCGGCAGATAAACCATGTCCTTGTAATGGGCGACCACGGCCGACTGCGCGCCGTCGGATTGTGTCGATGGCATGCAACCAAAGGGCTTCAGCGAGAGCACCATGTGGGCCAGCTCGCGATTGGAGTAGTAAATGTTCTTGGCGACCTCGAGATGGCCCTCGCCGCCGGAGGCGCGCGAGTTGTAATACGGGTGCGCGACGCGCTGCAGCTCGTACTGGCTCACCAGCTTGTGCCCAATGCCGCCCAGCGCCTCCACGATCTTATGGTACTCGCGGCGGAAAATCAGCTCGGCCAGGCGCAGTTTCATAAGCTTGTTCCGCAGGTTGAGCTCGATCTTGGCGTGCTTGTCCAGCCGCCACATCGGAGGCAGGATCGCCCCCTGCTCCAATCCCCTCTGGTCTTTGGCCTCCTGAATCGCCTGGTGGATCAGATAATTGATCCAAGTGCCGATGGGTTCCACGAGTAGCTGCGCCCCTTCGCGCTCCAGGAACGGGAACATATTGAAATTGCCATCGCCCTCGGTGGTCTGGGCCCAGAATTCGCCGGTGATTTTGACGATCGGCTTCACCCGCAAGCGGTCCACGGTGATGGTGTTGAAGCGGTCGCGCACGTGGTGGAGCGCCTCAACGTAACCATCGCTATAAAGCTGCTCGAGGAATTTGCCAAGATAATTCACGATCCCCTTCATCGGAACCTTGTCGGCGATCTTGCCCAACTTGTCCTCCACCTCCCAAGGCGACTTCTTCTTCAGCACCTCATGCATGTAATCAACGACTTCATCGAGCATGGCGTCGGTGGCGCCCGCCTCGACCTCGAACGGCCGGATGGCGTAGGCAACCTCGTTGATACAGTCGCCCATGTTCATGCCATTCAGCATGTTGAGGAAGAAGTCGAGGTTCATGCACAGGCCGGCCTCGGCGCCGGACTGGTCCAACCCGCCGCCCTGCTGGAACAACAGCACGCGGAAGTCGGCGTAGCCGGCGTTGCGTAGCGCCAGCCGGTACTCTGCCTCGTACATGCCGAAGCGGCACGGCCCGCAGGCGCCGGCGGTCAGAAAGACGTAATTGTTAATGATGTCCTGCCGCCTCATCCCCGAAGCTTCCAGCTTCTGCAGGTACTGCACCAGATTGCCGACGGTGAAGTAGGTTGGGTTACACTGACCGTTGTTGCCGTACTCTTTGCCGAGTTGGAACGCGCGCACATCCGGGGTGGGTACCACCTCGCATTTGTATCCCAGGCCCTCGATCGCGCCGTGCACCAGCTTCTCGTGTTTCCAGGTGAGGCCGCCGAACAGCAAGGTGGTTCGCGGCCGCTGGTCGGCCGTGAATGGACGCTCGATAGGCTTATGAAAATGATGAAGCTGCTTGTGGACGATGCCGGCTTCCCTTTCCAGCCGGGCACGCTCTTCGGCCACGCGTTGCTGGATCAGCTCTTCTACTGAAGTAATCTGAACCAATCCGGGCTGCGGCGTAGGGGGATGCGTCGAAGTGCTCATGTGGTTTCCCTCACTATAGGCACGCTGGGTTGATGTTGAAGGGCGACTACAAGCTGGCGTGCGGACGCCCACGTAATCCATGATTGTCATCCGCGCGTCGGAACCCCTTTAACCGCTTTGTAGCGAACGGCGGAAATTAGCGGTTCAAGGGAGACAGAAGTCCTCTGAGCGGAACGATATGCTGAAATTTCAGCTACTTACGTATAAACTTGAGCCACAGGCATACAGGGGATCTGGTAATCGGGAGATCGGGTCATCGGATGATCCAATCTCCGCTTCCGGGGCAGAGCACCGATTACCAGATGACCCGATCATCCGATCACCCGATGTCCCGATATTCTCGGCGCCTCTGTGGCTCAGGCGTAAGGCCGACCTTCTCCCCGTCAAACGGCCACTGGCAAGATCCGAGCACCGGCTGATATAGTGAGCTTTTAGGAGCCTCTCATGGCAAAGAGCGTCAATAAAGTCATCCTCATCGGCAACCTGGGTAAGGATCCCGAGCTCAGGGTCACGCCCAACGGCGTCACCGTCGCCAATTTCACCCTGGCCACCAACGAGCGCACCAAGGACAACAATGGTCAATGGCAGGATCGCACCGAGTGGCACAATTTGGTGGCCTGGCAGCGGACCGCTGAGATCGCCCGCGAGTACCTAAAAAAGGGCAGCAAAATCTACGTCGAGGGTAGTCTGCGTACTCGGTCCTGGGATGACAAGAACACCGGCGAGAAGCGCTATCGTACCGAGATTTGGGTCAATGACCTGGTGCTCTTGAGCGGACGTGGCGAGGGAGAAAGTACTGTCCGTGCAGCCGCCGCTGGCAACAATTTCGACCAGCGGGCCCCCGAACCTGAGCCAGCACCGGCCCATTCGGGCGGAATCACGGACGAAGATATTCCGTTCTGACGAAGCGAGAACTCTACTGGCGGTCGCGGGTCACATACTACAACCGCTAGCTGCGGAACTCCCTGAAAAAGGACTCATCGATTTCGAACGCTCTTACGGGCTTGAGACCCAACTCGAGCTGCTCAAGCATGTCAACAAGCTTATCTCCATCAATGAGCTCTATCGGGGGCACCCCGTCGCGAGAAGCTTCTCGGCGTGCTTCGGCAGTGAAAGCACCAGTCGTGATGATAAGCCCCTTATCGGCGCGGCCCGCCATCGCCCCGCGAAAGTCACGCACCTGCGATGGAGAGACCGACCTCGCATAACACTTGCATTGAAACAAAACTTTGAACGAAACAAGCGGATTGACTTGGAGCGTGCCATAGCCGTCGATACCGCCATCTCCGCCACTGCCCGTGACTACCACCAGGGTGAAACCAGCTTCGCGAAGTAATCTCTGAGCTAATCGTTCAAAGCGCTCGGGCGGCAGGCCGAGGAGCAATTTGATAGCTGCACTCCGGTGGTCGCCGGTTGTTGTCTCTGCACCCTCAGCCACCTGCTCCGGAGCTGCGTCTGGACGAGCTGACTCAGCGCGTCGCTGGTCTTGGAAGATCCGGACCCACTGAGGAAGATTTCGCGTGATTGCTCCGGGGTCAGGGTAGTAGCACGGCCGCGTTCGGTAAGGCTCCAAACGCCGCGCTTTGACGAATCAAGCAATCCTTCCCTGACTAGGTAGAACCGCGCCCACGCAACCTGATTGCGGTAGCGTGGTTCGCCAGACGGTAACAGCTCATTTTGAACATCGTCAGATAACCGGAGGTCCTGAGCAATGCGTTCAACGACTCCATCCGGCGTGCCAGAACCGCCGAGAGCACGAAGGGCGTCGAGGAGAGGTCCGAAATATCGCACAAACCGCGCACCTTCCGGCTTTCTTGCCTGCTTTGCCGCGACTTTCATGGTTCCATCCGTAGTGCTCTTGCTGAGAGCCATTGTACCCAGTATGGGCTTGGTTTTCGCTACCACGATAACGATGCCATATACTTCCGCGTCTTTAGTGATACGGATGAGGTGCCCAATGAAGTCCTGCCGAATTTTCGTGGTTGCGTGCATGCTGGTGGTATCGGCATCGCTGCCTGCCCAAGCGCCGCCCGCCGACATCGCCCCCGGCGATAACCTGGTCACGGACGGCATTCCCAGCATCCCGGCGGCGATTGCGGCCACCACCAACCGCTATACCGAGTTCCGCACTGCCAGCTTGCAGGATTGGCACCCCACGGAGCGCAGCGTTCTCATCACCACCCGCTTCGGCGACACCAACCAGGTGCACCAGGTAAAGTTTCCCAACGGCGCACGCACGCAACTGACGTTCTTCCCCGATCGGGTGGCCGGCGCGAACTACCAGCCCACGAAAGGCGACTACTTTCTCTTGCTGAAGGACGTGGGCGGAGGCGAGTGGTTTCAGATCTATCGTTACGACTTCCCGACCGGCGACTCGACGTTGCTGACTGATGGCAAGTCACGCAACCTGGAGGTCCGGTGGAACCACGCCGGCGACCGCATCGCCTACAGTTCCACCCATCGGAACGGCAAAGATACCGACATCTGGGTGATGGACCCGCGCGATCCGAAAACGGATCACTTGCTTGTGCAGGTGGAAGGCGGAGGATGGGCGGTCACCGGGTGGTCATTCGACGACCAACAGTTCGCGCTGATGGAAGAAATCTCAGCGAACGAAAGCTACTTTTGGATTGTGAACGCCGCTACCGGCGAGAAGACACTGCTCACGCCCAAGCGCGGCGCCGAGAAGATCTTTTACGGTGGGGCCGAATTCAGCAAGCACGGCAACGGCCTCTACGTCACAACCGACAAGGATTCCGAGTTCCGTCGCCTCGCCTACATTGATCTCGCGACCAATCAGCACACCTATCTCACTTCACACATCAACTGGGACGTGGACGAATTCGAGCTTTCCGAAGACGGCAAGACTCTGGCTTTCGTCACGAACGAAGACGGCATCAGTGTGCTGCATTTGATGGACACGGCCACGCGCAAGGAGCGTCCCGTGCCCAAGCTGCCGGTGGGCGTGATCGGCGGGCTGCGCTGGCACAAGAACAGCCGCGACCTCGCCTTTTCGCTGACCAACGCGCGCTCTCCCTCAGACGTGTATACGTTAGACACGAAGACCGGTAAGCTGGAACGCTGGACCCAAAGCGAGACGGCGGGGCTCAACACCTCGCTGCTTCCCGAACCCGAGTTGGTGCGCTGGCAGAGCTTCGACGGGCGCATGATTTTGGGTTTCCTCTACCGCCCGCCTGCGCGCTTCACCGGCAAGCGGCCGGTGATCGTCAATATCCACGGCGGGCCGGAAGCGCAGTTTCGCCCAGGATTCCTGGGCCGCAATAATTACTTTCTATATGAGCTCGGGATCGCCATTCTGTTCCCCAACGTCCGCGGCTCCAGCGGCTATGGCAAGACTTTCCTCACACTCGACAACGGCTTTAAGCGCGAAGACAGCTACAAGGATATCGGCGCTCTGCTCGATTGGATCAAGACGCGTCCTGACGTCGACGCCGACCGGATCATGGTGACCGGCGGCAGCTATGGCGGCCATATGACGTTAGCCGTAGCGACCTACTATCCCGAGAAAATACGCTGTGCCGTGGACGTGGTTGGGATCTCCAACCTGGTCACTTTTCTGGAGCACACTGAGGCCTATCGGCGCGATCTGCGCCGCGCTGAGTACGGCGACGAGCGCGACCCCAAAATGCGCGAGTTCATGGAACGCACGGCCCCGCTGAATAACGTTCAGAAAATCACGCATCCCTTGTTTATTGTGGCCGGCAAGAACGATCCGCGCGTGCCGGTGAGCGAAGGCGAGCAGATGGTCGCAGCCCTCAAGCAGAAAGGCGTGCCGGTGTGGTGGCTGATGGCCAAGGATGAAGGCCACGGCTTCGCCAAGAAGAAGAACGCCGACTTTCAGTTCTATGCCACGGTGAGGTTCGTCCAGGAATACCTACTGAAGTAGCCTCTGTGAAGGCCTTTGGCAGGGGCCAACATCCCGGCCCGCTCTGCTCATCCAACACATCCGAGGTCTGTAGAAGCTGGATTGGGAATGAACCTCACAATCCTACGCATTAGCGCGCTCCTCACCCTTACCTTGACCTTCTTCGCGTTGGCAGGCTGCGCCGGCTCGAAGCGCACCGACTTGCACCAGACGCTACGGCAGAACGAGTTACGCAACCCGGAAGGTGAGCCGCGGGTAGTGGCTGCCTATCAGCCCTGGTTCGGCCGGTCGGGGCACATCAACGTCGGCTACTCCTCCCAGGACCGAATGGTGCTGGAGCGGCAGGTGGCCGAGGCCAAGGACCTCGGCATCGCGGGATTCGTGGTGAACTGGTATGGGCCCAACCACCCTTTCGAAGATCGCGCCTATTCCCTGCTCCAGGATGTCGCGGCAGGCAACGATTTCTCCGTGGCCATCATGTACGACGAAAATGCCGATGATCCGGGCCACACCACCGAGGACTCGATCAACGACCTGAATTACGCCTTTGAGCGATACATTGCTGGCCGCCGGAGTTCGAATGCCTACTTACGTTACAACGGGCGGCCGGTGATCTTCATTTTCCCCAAGGGAGGACACACGGACTGGCGTCGCGTGCGGCAGGCGGTAAATTCCTGGTCGGAGCCGCCGCTCTTGCTCTACAAGGACATCGATCCAAGGGTGGCCAACGACTTTGATGGATTTTACGCTTGGGTACATCCCGGACGCGGCGGATGGACGCCCGACGGCAGCAACTGGGGCCAGAGTTATCTCGAACATTTTTATGCGGAGATGACCGGACAGTATCCCGACAAGCTCGCCGTGGGCGCAGCCTGGCCGGGCTTTGACGACCGTCGCGCTTCCTGGGGCCGCAATCGGCGCATGAATCCGCGCTGCGGCAAGACCTTTGCCGATTCCCTGCGCCTCTTCCGCCGCTACTACAACAACCAGCACCCGCTCCCGTTCCTACTGATCGTCACCTGGAATGATTACGAAGAAGGGACTGCCATCGAGCGTGGGGTGGCAAAATGTTGAGGCAGTTGCCAGAAGCTAGTCGCCAATAGCCAGTCTCCAGTTGCCAAATCCCGATTGGAAATGCGCACAATTTCGGCCCCACTGTACTGACTACTGGCTACTGGCGACTGGCGACTAGCTTCCGCTCCAGGTCTTGGGCAATCTGACGCCCGTGAAAGCGGCCATTCTCGATGAAAATTTCGCTGGTGGCGGAGCCAGCCACGATCACACCGGCGAGATAGATCCCCGGAACATTGCTCTCGAATGTCTGCGGGTCGCAAAGTGGCCGGCATTTGTCTTCGGAGAGGCGGATTCCCAGCTTGCGGAGGAAGTCAAAATCCGGATGGTAACCGGTGAGGGCGAGAACGAAATCGTTCTTCACCTCCACCGCACCTTCAGGCGTTTCGATCAGAGCTTCGTCACGACGAATCTCCTTCACGCACGAATTGAAATAAGCCTTAATTTCCCCATTCTTAATGCGGTTTTCGATATCCGGCTTGATCCAGTACTTCACGCTTGGACTCATGCCGGATCCACGATGAACGAGTGTGACCCGAGCTCCGTGCCGATAAAGATCAAGGGCAGAGATGGCCGCAGAATTTTTCCCACCAATCACCAGCACGTCACACCCGGAATAGGGATGCGGCTCGCGGTAGTAGTGAGTCACTTTGGGGAGTTCTTCCCCGGGAATGCCCATGATGTTCGGCAGGTCGTAGTAGCCGGTGGCCAGGATGAGCTTGCGACTGCGGTAGTTGAGCGGGCGATCATATTGATCAAGCGCGGTGATCTGGAAATCGCCGTCCATGCCCTGCACGCCTGTGACCCGCTGGTATTGCCGAATATCGAGCCGGTAATGCTGGGCCGCTTTGCGGTAATACTCCAGGGCTTCCTCGCGCGTGGGCTTCTGATGGGCGCTGGAGAACGGGAGGTCGCCTATTTCCAGCAACTCCGGCGTGGTGAAGAACACCATACCGGCAGGGTAGTGAAACAGCGAATTGACTATGCAGCGCTTGTCAATGGCAATGGTTTTAAGTCCGCGGCGCTGGGCTTCGATGGTGCAAGCCAAGCCCGTTGGCCCGGCGCCCACGACGAGCACGTCAAAAAGCTCGTTTTTCGGCATTTACGCATTGGATACAACACGGTGGGGTGCGGTTTCAATGAGCCATCGCAAATTCCGCTTGCTCCTCTGCCTAGGCGTAGAATTTGGATGAATTCGCACCTGCGGAGTACTCAGCGGGGGCTGCATGACCATTGACGGGCGGTTTGAAGCTATAGCTCAACTTTGGAGCTGCTCACCACCGATGTGCGCAGCTTGGAACGCACGGTGCCAGCCATTGCCGAGGCCGTGCGCAGCCACGACGGTCAGATCACTGGTCTGACCACCGCCAGCATGTCGCTGTTGGAGGCCGTGCTGCAGCCACGAGCGGCGCCTGAGCCGACTGGAGGACGGCGCGTGATGTTGCTAGTGCCTGGTACTAAGTACTGCGTTCATGGGAGCAATTCATGGCTACCGCAATTGATATGACCACCCGTACCCGCGTTGAGTCCGACAGCATGGGGAGCATCGAGGTACCCGCGAATGTTTACTGGGGCGCGCAGACCCAGCGCTCGTTGCAGCACTTCAACATCGGGCGCGACACCATGCCGCCGGAACTGATCCGCGCCTTCGGTATCCTCAAGAAAGCGTGTGCCCTGGTCAATCAGGATCTGGGCAAGCTGCCCACCGACAAAGCCAAGCTGATCGTGCAGGCCGCCGAAGAGGTCATCTCCGGCACGTTGAACGACCAGTTCCCGCTGCGTATCTGGCAGACGGGCAGCGGCACGCAAACCAACATGAATGTGAACGAGGTGATCTCGAATCGCGCCATCGAACTGGCTGGCGGCGAGATGGGATCGAAGAAGCCCATTCATCCCAACGATCACGTCAACATGTCGCAGTCCTCGAACGACACTTTCCCTGCGGCCATGCACATTGCGGCCGCGGAACGGGTGGCAAGAGCGCTTATTCCTGCTATCGAGAAGGTGCGCGACGCGATTTCCGCCAAAGCGAAGCAGTTCAATGATGTCGTCAAGATTGGCCGCACTCACTTGCAGGACGCCGTCCCGCTCACGATCGGGCAGGAGTTCGGGGGCTGGGCCAGCCTGCTAGATCGCGACGTGATACGGCTTATGCAAGTCCTTGAAGGTCTCTACGATCTCGCCATCGGGGGAACAGCGGTGGGGACCGGGCTCAACACTCATCCCGAGTTTGCCGAGCGCGCTGCAAAGAGGATTGCCGAACTCACGGGGCTTCCCTTCCGCTCGCATCCCAACAAGTTTGCCGCGCTCTCCGCGCATGACGAAATAGTGTTCGCACAAGGTGGCTTGGAGACGCTGGCCGCCTCATTGATGAAGATCTCAAACGACGTACGCTGGTTAGCCTCAGGCCCGCGTTGCGGCCTGGGCGAGCTGACCATCCCCGAGAACGAACCAGGCTCATCCATCATGCCGGGCAAAGTGAACCCCACTCAATGCGAGGCCATGACCATGGTTTGCGCCCAAGTACACGGCGCCACCGCCGCGGTCGGCTTCGCCGGCTCGCAAGGCAATTTCGAGCTGAACGTCTTCAAGCCGGTGATGATTTACAACTTCCTACATTCGGTCACGCTGATCACCGACGCCTGTTACAGCTTCGTCGAATACATGATCAAGGGCATTGAAGTGAACCGCGAGAAGGTGGACTGGTATATGAAGAACTCGCTAATGCTGGTCACAGCCCTGGCGCCGAAGATCGGCTACGACAAGGCGGCGCAAGTCGCGCACACCGCTCACGTTGAGAACAGCAGTCTGCGCGAAGCCGCGCTCAAGCTTGGTTTCCTGACGGGCGAGGAGTTTGACCAACTTGTGCGGCCGGAGAAGATGACGCATCCCTAGTACCGAGTTGCGAGTACCGAGCGCCGAGAACGCGGAAGGAAGAAACTATGACCCTACTGGAAGCAATCCGCAATCTCGATTCATTGGACAAAGGGAATAGTATCCACACTGCTGAACAGTGGAGACCAGACTCTCCAGTGGTGGTTGTCGCGCGCGAACCTGCTCCTGGAGGCTTGCCCGCAGAAGCTGAGAAGCTTGGGCTGAAATACTTCCTTGAACTGTTTATCGCTCGCGAATTTCTTCAAGGTTGGACACAGGGCCGGGGCACCGAAGCTTCGCCGCAAGAGCAAGTTGCAAGGCTTATTCGCAATAACGGATGCCTAAACTGAACTGCCAATCGCAGTTGCTAGTAGGCCCATTTCAACAGCGCCGCGCCCACCGTGAATCCTGCTCCCACCGCGGCCAGCAGCACGGTCGAGTCTTTTCTGAGGATTCCCTTCTGGCGCGCGGTTTCCATAGCCAGGGGAATGGTGCCGGCGGTGGTGTTACCGTACTCGTCAATGTTGATGATGA
>DASQXC010000269.1:0-4768 GCA_035639935.1 Terriglobales bacterium | reverse complement strand
CAGTAAACATCTGGGCGAATCGCGCCGCGAGCGGCTGTTTCTGGCCTCTTTGAGCTTCTTTCTGGGGTTCGGAATTGTGCGTGTGCTCACGCACGCCATCCGCGCCGGAGTCGGACCATTCCACGACGTAACTGCCGGGGGCCGGCACGTTCATCACCTGGTTTGGGGCATCCTGTTGCTGCTCATTGTCGGGTACTTGTGGCTGGCGGAGATCGGCACCGGGGCGCGCGGGTCGCCGCTCTGGACTGGTCGCGTTACCGCACTGCTGTTCGGCATCGGAGCTGCGCTTACCCTGGACGAGTTTGCGTTATGGCTCAACCTGGCCGACGTTTACTGGTCGCCTGAAGGGCGGGCCAGCGTGCGTGCAGCATTGTTCTTTGGAAGTCTCCTCTCCGTTGGTCTTTGGGGCGCACCCTTCCTGCACGCGCTGACCAGACATGCGTTCCGAGCAGGGTCGCGGAGATCCAAAGCCACTCGGAAACTGCAAGTCTGAGGTCCGCATCCTGCCGCTGTCCCCGGGTCACGGCGCTGGGGCAGGCGGGTTGGCGAAACGGCAGTTCTGACCATGGTAAAATGACTATGGCTTAACTGAGGGAATCGGGATGAAGAAAATGGCAGCCGGAAAGTTTAAGGCGCATTGTCTTGCGGTGTTGGACGAGGTGCAGGCCAAGCGGGAGACAGTTGTGATCACCAAGCGTGGCAAACCGGTGGCCAAGCTCGTTCCGGCAGACGAAAAGGCAGACGATATCTTCGGCTTTCTTAAGGGCAGAGCGACAATCACCGGCGACATTATCTCGCCCATACTTTCGCTTGAGGAGTGGGGCAATCTGGCTTGATCCTGGTGGACACGCACGTTGTCGCCTGGCTGGCATTCGAAGAAACCCGGCTGTCAAAGAATGCAAGAGCCGCGATCGCCAATGCCCGGGAACATGGGGAAGGCTTGGCGATTTCCGATATCACACTTTGGGAGCTGGCCACAGCTGCCGGGAGGGGACGCATCCGCCTCAACATCAGTGTCGAATCCTTTCTGGCTCAAGTCGAGACTCGGTTCGTGATCCTGCCGATCACTGGTCGCGCCTGCGTGCGCGCCCTCTCGCTTCCGGCAGCTTACCCCAAGGATCCAGCGGACCGCATTATCGCAGCGACAGCCCTGGTGGAAGGGCTGCCTCTGCTTACGGCGGATCAAGCGATCCGCCGCGCACGAGCCGTGCGCACAATCTGGTGAAGTGGCCACCGAAGCGAAGTAGTTGCGCCAATCACCTCAACAACAACCAATTGTCATCCCGACCGAGGGCTTCAGCCCGAGTGGAGGGATCCTGCGCTACATACCAATCTGCCGCCAGATCCCGGCATTGATGATTCATCGACCCGATTGAGGCAACTTCCTCTCTCGCCTCCAACGCTTGGCACTGATGAAACACAAGGTCCCTCCGTTCCGCCTGAAGCCCTCGGTCGAGATGACAAGATCAGAGATTTGGGAGGCAAGAACAATGGGCCGAATTCTCCTGAACGGAGCGCCCGTCGGTCCGGAAAGAGGACAGCCGCAAGCCAGAACTAAAGAGCCAGGGGCGAAGTTGGCGGGCTGCCCTTATCCTTTACGTTATAATGCAGCTCCCCCGCAGCAGGGAATGCTGCGCGTCTCGCCGTCATTTCTCAGAAAGCTCAACAGGGGGAGGGAAGCATGAGTTCGAAACGCCTGTTCGCTCTTCTAACCGCCGTGGCGGTTGGCGTTTTGCTAGCTGCCGTCCCGTGCACCGCCCAGCAGCTCGGCACCTACTCAGTTCCCGCAAACAAAATATTTGTGGCCGGCATTTCCTCGGGCGGATACATGGCGGTGCAGATGCACGTGGCGTTCTCGCGCACCTTCAAGGGTGCTGCCATCTCCGCGGGCGGGCCGTACTATTGTGCGCAGGACAGCCTCACAACCGCCCTCACGACCTGTCTGACCGATGTTCCGCCGGTGCCCCTGTCAACCCTTGAAAGCACGACGATTGCCTGGTCGAAGCAACACTTGATCGATCCTGTCAGCAACCTGCAGGGACAGCCGGTGTACCTTTGGTCCGGGCTGGCGGACACGACGGTGGTCCAGGCGGTGATGAACTCGCTCCAGTCTTATTACCAGTATTTCGGGGCCAATGTCTTTCAGTACGACAACAACTACTATGCCGAGCACGGGTGGGAATCGCCGTACGGGCCGCTGATATGCCAGCAGGATCAGTCTCCGTACATCATCCAATGCTTCAACCGCGATAGGAATCCGCCGCTCGCGGGTGTTCCGCTGAACGCGGTCTACGATTCCGAGCAGGTGTGGCTCACGCGGTTTTTTGGGGCTCTCAAGCCCAAGAACCAGGGAACGCTGAAGGGCAGCGTCATCACCTTCGACCAGAACCCATTCGCGCCCGGAGGCAATGCCGCCGCCATCAGCATGGACAACACTGGTTACGCATTCGTGCCCGCAGCGTGCGCCAGCGGCGCGTCATGCGGGCTAGTGCTCGCCCTGCACGGGTGTCTGCAATATGCCGGAGCGATTGGGACTACCTTCGTGGATGATGCTGGTATCAACCAGTGGGCGGATACCAACCGGATCATCGTGCTCTATCCGCAAACCATTCCGACGGCCATCATCAATGGCGAGGGCTGTTGGGACTGGTGGGGCTACCTGAATGATCCGAATTACGCGCAGAAGAGCGGCCCGCAGATGCAGGCGCTTTATGCGATGGTGGCGCGAGCAGCCGGGCTCAAGTGAGGATCAGTGGACAGTTGCAGCACAAACTGGCGCGGTCCCGAAATTGTTCTGCTCACTCAAAGGATGGTCCCCGAGGCGGAGGCCGGAATGCCCTATTGTGAACGCTCTAGCTGTTCCTGACACTGAATGCAGTAGGGGGTCCAGGGAACGGCACCTAGCCGCTGGGGGCTGATTTCATTTTCGCACAATGTGCAATAACCGAAGGTGCCCTCGCTGATGCGCGCGAGAGCTTCCTGCGACAGCCGAAGGTGCTGGAACACATTCGTGTTCTGCTCGAAGATGATCTCCTTTTCGTAACCGCTGCTGGCAATGTCGCCGATGTCGGCGGCGCGCTCATCGGAGGTGCGACCGTGGCGCAGGTTGCGCTGTACGGTTGCCTGCAGTTCCTGGTAACGTGCGGTCAGCTTCTTCTCGAAGATTTTCAGTTGCTTTTTGTCCATGGATGAGCGCTCCAGCCGTTCTTAAGCGGCTACCTTGCGCTCATTCGAAGTACACGTAAAGCGCCTAATCGAGCTTCTCTCTGGAAAACTCGTGGGAAACTCGCAAAAGCTGTGAGAATCGGTGGAATTCCCTGGCTTCTCTGCCGCGCGGGCTAGGGGAAGCGGCCGTCGCGCCTCAGCCTTCAATGCCTGGGAAATCACCAGACGAAGGTCAAGCACTTTGGAGGGCCGGGGAGTTTGCATCGGGAATGGCGAATTTGCCTTGCCTGGTGGCGCGACACAATAAATCAACCATATCTCGGACCGAGCACACTTCAAATGAAGACCTCAGCTTGGTGAGTTCAAGCAGTTCTTCGACTCTCGGAAGCAAATTCATCAATTTGAGTTCTTTGCCGGTGTCTTTAGCCCACCTCCGCAGAAAGAGAAGCGTGCCCAAACCGGCAGCGTCCATGGCGCTGACCTCAGCCAAATCGAGCACCGCGATTCGCATGCCCGGGCGGCTTGAGACTGCATTTCGCAAGACATCCCGATCCTCGGCAGTTATCCTCCCGGCACACCGGAAGACGGTCACATCGCCTAAGTTGTGGATGGTCAGGCTCAACATCGCAGGCTCCTCCGAGGAAATGATCTGGCTACGGTATACGAAGATTAGACGCTGCTGGTTCCACTTGGTTACCGAAAAACGGCTAGCGCAATCCCTACGGACGAAAAATGCACGGGCGATTCGTCACCCGAGTGGCAGGGCATCCGGAGCTGAAGGCAGAGCCGGAGCCGGATACCAGTGGCGGCAAAAATGGCATTGCCCACGGCGGGAGCGATGCCCACCATGGGGGCTTCTCCCGCGCCTGATGAGGGCAGGTCCTTGCGGTCGAGAATGACGACTTCGATCTGCGGCACATCCTTGAATCTGGGGACGCGATAGCCATGCTAGGGGATTGCCACGGAGACACAGAGCTCCGGAGGAACTGAATTCAAATTTCTCTGTGCCTCTGTGGCAGCCCAGGCAACGCGAAATCATTCCGTATTGCGTGCGCGGTAGCAGGTGCGTCCGGCGCAGCAAGTGCTGGGATGCACGAGTTGCTCGTCAGGACCTGCAGGCCCCATGGTTTCCAGACACCAATAGGCAGCGGTGTTGGAGACCCCGAGCTGCCAGGGCGTGTACCCGCTCTGCGTACCGAAGGCATTCTTGGTACGCAGAGAGCGACATACTTTGGGGAGCTCTTCACTTTCCAAGGACTCGACGTCTTCGTCCATGAACTCGCGCATTCAGCCCTCCCTTGCGGCGGCCAGGATAGTGCGCCGCACCACAGCTTCGAAGATGGGAAGTTTGTAAGCGTTTTCGGAGAGCGGGGTAGCGCCACGGATAGCGGCTGCACCCGCAACCCGAGCACTTTCCTCATTCACCCGCTTACCCACTAGGGACGCTTCCGAGTCCTTCGCGCGCCAGGGAATGGGCGCCGCCGCGCCCAGAACGATCGACGCCTTGCGCACGACACCGGCGCGCTGTTCCAGCACAACCGCGACTTCCGCCAGAGGCCAATCGAAGGATTCTTTCTGCGCCACTTTTGCATAGGCGGAGCGC
>DASQXC010000268.1:0-7518 GCA_035639935.1 Terriglobales bacterium | reverse complement strand
CGTTGTTGCTCGGCTTGAGATTGATTGTCGGAGCAGCAGAGAACGACTTCAACGCCCGGCTGCCCGCGACCCGTTGCCATTCTTGTTCCGCCAGCGTAGCGTTGGCCGCCGTCTCTTTCGCGACCATTTTCCGGATGGCTTCGATAGTGGAATAAGGGTCTTCCTTCGAAGGCACCAGCACCTCCAGCGTGTCCCAGAGCCACTGGCCGGTGGTGGAGAAATTGAAGTAGTGGCCTTCGATGGCAAAGCTGTTGACGAAGACCACCTTGCGACCGGTGGGATGTCCGGCCTCGTTCCCCCCGCCAGTCTCCAGAAGCACTGTGCGCAGCACCCCCACTTCCACCACTTCGCCGCCGATGCCGTTGATCTCCACCCAGTCGCCCACGCGGATGCCGTTCTTGCCCATCAGCACGAACCACCCGAAGAAGGCGACAATGAAGTCCTTGAGTGCTACGGTCAGTCCGGCACCGGCCAGGCCGAGCAGCGTGCTCGCCTGGTTGGGCGCGCCGAAAATCACGAGTAGGATCAGCCCCAGCGCCACCACTTGCACGGCAAAGCGAGCGACAAAGCGAAAGCTGCGCAGCATCCGGCGCTCCGGTGTCAGCTTCGCCTCGAAGCGGGCGATCACGTGATCGCCGATGAATGCCACCAGGCAAATGAGCAGAATCAGCGCCACGCTTTGCAGGATCGCGTTAAGGCGGCGTTGCTGGCGGTTAACCACCAGGGTCGCCCAATCGCGATAGACACTGCTGAGGTCCTGCTCGTCCTTGATGCGGCGATCGTAATCCGCGAGGCTCTTCTCCTCCTCGGCCGCCTGTTGTACCTGTGAAAGCGCGGATGGGACCTGTTGCGCATCTCCCGATTGCCGCGCCGCCCGAACGGCGACACGTCGCTGCTTGACCTGCTCGGCGAGCGCCTGGTGGGCCTGGGTCAGCGCGATTGCCGCCGCCGCCGCTTCGTCCTCGGCGGCCAGGAGCAGTTTGTGCCGCTCGCGCAGTGCCGCCCACTCGCGCAAACGCGAAGCCAAGGTGCCGGTTACATGCGCAGGCGGCGATTGTGTTTCCGGCAACACCGCGGCGTTTGCGTGGCTGGTGGCTTCGTGCTCCTCAAGCAAGTGCTGGATGGTGCCGTGCAGATCGCCGCCGGCGCGGCTCAGGTCTTTCCTAGCATCGGACAGCGCGTCCTCGTCCAGCGACAACTCAGCTTGCGCAAGGTCGAGCTGCGGTTGGATTTCGTTGCCCTGCCTCCCCTTCGTCGCCTGCTTGAGCTGTTCCAGGCGTTGCTGGTCTGCATCCACCCGTGCTTGGAGTTGCTTGATTCGGTCCACCAGGGCTTGCGTTTCAGGTGTCGGCGGCAGGGGATGGGCGACAGCATCGCGCAGCGCGACGGCGAAGGCCAGGTCCACCTCGTCGTCGGCCAAACGCAGTGCGCGGGCCGCATAGGCCCGCTCACCCGGGCTGCCTGCGAGCGCCGCCAGATTGCGCGCCGTCTCGAGCGGTCGCTGGTCTACCAGTTCGCGCTTCGGCTGGCGCCTGGCGCGCCCAGACGGAGGCGGCCGGCGCGTGACAAACATGCCGAGAACTGCTGCCCCCAGCAGAAGCAGCAAGACGGAAAGAATAATCCGCTGATGAGGCTTCATGGCGATTCGCGTTCGCGCAGGCTGCAAGACTATCCGGCAGGCCAGCGTGCTTGCAAGGCGGGAAACCCCTTAGGCCATGTCCTGCCGCTTTTTGCGTCCACGAAGATATGGTGCAGGATATTAATGCAGCAGACCGGGAGGAGTCCCGCTTGCAATTCCAACCGCGACAATTTCCGCGCGTCTCCATCGCCGTGGAGGTGAAGGTCCATTGCGGCGACGAGGTGCTGCTTGCAAGATCGCAGCAGATTGGCGTGGGTGGGATGGCGCTGGAAAATGCCAGCCGGCTCTCGGTGGCGCAGCCGGTGAAGGTCTTCTTCAGCCTGACGCCCGGTCGCGAACTCAAGCTGGATGCTGTGGTATGGTGGAAACGCAAGCACCGCGTCGGCATTCGTTTCGATCTTCGCGACGGCAATCGGAGCATCATTCAACAGTGGGTCGAACAGCAGGTGAATCTCGCCGGAACACCCGCACGGCCTTCGCCACGATCGGCGCGTGCGAGGAGGGCGCAAGGATGAGTGTGAGTATGGAAGCAGCCAGCCTGCGTGAATACGTCACTGATGCGATCAGATATTGGGAGCCGCGTCGAATCGGCTACAACCTCGTCCTGACGGCAATCGTGGTTGTCTACTTCCTCCTTGGGCTCCCTGGCTCGAAGGCGCGGATTTCGCTCGACGCGCTCTTGTTCCTGACAGCGTTGGCAGTTGTCGCCAACGTGAGCTACTGCGCCGCATACGTCGTTGACATGTTCGCGCAAGCATCGGGTTTCCGCGAGCGCTGGCGCAGTCTACGCTGGTTATTATTCACAATCGGGCTCCTCTTCGCGGGGATATTGACAAGATTCTGGGCCATTGGCATTTTCTTGGACCGCAGATCTGCCGTGCCTTGACATCGATTGGCGTAGCACTGGTTCGTGAAGGGCACGCCTTCACAGCAGCCACTTAAGCCCTAGCCCTCTGCTTCCTCCCCGGTCTTTTTTTCCGGCCGCAGCAGCGGGAACAGGATCACATCGCGAATGGAAGGCGAGTCCGTCAGCAGCATGGTGAGGCGGTCGATCCCGATGCCTTCTCCCGCTGTGGGCGGCATGCCATAAGAAAGCGCACGCACATAGTCGTAATCCACCTCCGCCATGGCCTCTTCGTCTCCGCGCTGTCGCTGGCGGACCTGCTCTTCGAAACGGCGCAACTGCTCCTCGGGATCGTTCAGCTCGCTGAAGGCGTTGCCGCATTCCAGGCCGCCGATGAAGATTTCGAAGCGCTCCACCCAATCCGGCTCGTCCTGCTTGTTCTTGGACAGCGGCGAGATGATGGCGGGGAAGTCGTAAATGATGGTCGGCTGGATCAAATGTTCTTCGGCGACGGCTTCAAACAGTGCGGCGATGGTCTTGCCCACCGGATCGGTAGGATCGTAAGGCATGTGCGGATGGCGGGCATTGAAGCGCCGCACCAGCGCGCCCACACACTCGGCGGTGGCGAAGTCCGACATCTGCGGTTTGGGTGCGGCACTCTCCGGCCAATACTTCTGAATGGCCTCTCGCATTGACAGCCGCTGCCAGTCGGAAAAATCGATTTTATGTCCCCGATAAGTCACGACCGTTGAACCCGTTACCTGGCGCGTGACCTCCGCCAGCAACTCTTCAGTCAAGTCCATCAAGTCCCTGTAATCCGAGTATGCCTGGTAGAACTCCAGCATGGTGAACTCGGGATTGTGCTGGGTGGAGATGCCCTCGTTGCGGAAGTTGCGGTTGATCTCGTATACGCGATCCAAGCCGCCCACCACCAGTCGCTTCAGATAGAGCTCGGGAGCAATGCGCAGATAGAGGTCCAAATCCAGCGTGTTGTGATGGGTGACGAACGGTCGCGCTGCGGCGCCGCCGGCGAGGGGCTGCATCATCGGTGTCTCGACTTCGAGGTAACCGTGCGCATCGAAGAAGCGGCGAATCGCCTGCACCACTTTGCTGCGTCGCACAAACACTTCACGCACGTCGGCGTTCATCACCAGGTCCAGGTAGCGCTGCCGGTAACGCAGTTCCACATCCGTCAGGCCGTGCCATTTTTCCGGCAATGGCAGCAGGTCCTTGGCGAGAAACCTCAGCTCCTGCGCATGTACCGTCAGCTCGCCGGTGCGCGTGCGGAACAGGTAGCCGAACACGCCGATGTGGTCGCCGATGTCGAGCAGCTTCCAGAGCTGGAACCCTTGCTCGCCCACATCATCTTTCTTGACGTAGATCTGCAAGCGCTGGCCAGCCTGCTGCAGGTGGGCGAAGCCCGCCTTGCCCATCAGTCGCATTGCCATAATCCGGCCGGCGATGCGACCCTCGACCTTGGGATTCTCGAGCTCTTCACCAGTACGGTCTTTGTAGTCGGCCAGAATCTGCGGGATTTCGTGGGTCGTCTGGTACTTGTGCGGATAGGAGCGCTGCCCTAGGGCTTCGATCTGCTCAAGCTTCTGCCGGCGAAGCTGGTAGATGCTTTCGTCAAGAGACATGAATCGTCAATTTGTAATTGGTAATTTGTAATTTGTAAATTGCGGCCGATTCGTGGGATCGAAGCTGGAAGCTGCACCGCTCGGCAAATAACTACCATGACAAAGCTACTGCGCTTGAACGGCGGCTCTCAGCGCTGTTAGTATGAGGTGTTCTCCCGACCGCCCATGCCGCAGAACTACATACCTATATTCATCTTCATGGCCCTGGTCGGGATCATCATCCCCCTTACCCTCGGGATTGCCAAGCTGGTGCGTCCGGAGAAGCCGGAGAAAATCAAGTTGATGCCCTACGAGTGCGGCGTCGATCCCATAGGGGATTCGCGGCAGCGCTACACCGTACGCTTTTATATTGTCGCCATCCTATTCGTGATCTTCGACGTGGAGACCATCTTCCTGTTTCCTTGGGCCGTGCTCTATAAGGCGCTTGCCCTGTTCGGGTTCATCGAAATGATGATCTTCCTGGCGATCCTCATCGTGGGATATGTATGGGTCTGGAAGAAGGGAGCGTTGGAGTGGATCTGAGGATTTGTGATTTGTAATTTGCGATTTGTAATTTTCTGAAAGCCCTGCTCTGCTCGCCCCTGCAATTTACAAATTACAAATTACCAATTACAAATTCTCAGGATGCCCGAGAACACACCAGAGCAGAAAACCAAGCCCGCCGGTCCGGTGCCGCAGGCGTGGGACTCGGAGATGGTCCAGCGCTTGCGCCGTCGCTTCGGGTCGGGGATCGATCCCAAGACCTATCTCGGCCAGAACTACATTGTCGCCGATCCGGCAATCGTGTACGAGCTGCTGCAGATGCTGCGCGATGATGAGGAGTTCGACTATTGCGTGGACGTGACCGCGGTCCACTATCCGCAGCGCCAGGACCAGGAGTTTGATGTCGTATGGATTCTCTATTCGTTCGCGCGTAACGAGCGCGTGCGCGTGAAAGCCATGTTCAAAGACGGCGACCCGGCGCCGAGCGTGGTCCCGCTGTGGGGCTCGGCCAACTGGCTGGAACGCGAGTGTTACGACATGTTCGGCATCCGCTTCGAAGGCCATCCCGACCTGCGGCGCATCCTGCTGCCCGACGGCTGGAGAGGGCATCCGCTGCGCAAGGAGTACGGCATCACCCAGCAGGATAACGAGTGGGTGAAGATCAATCTGGGAATTGAGAGCGGACAATAGATGGCCGATATTCTCAAGAGCGAACAGAATCCCTCCGCGGTGGCCCACATCGAGGCGGAGAGGGGCGTGGACCAGCCGTTTCTCGATGCCACCGAGCTCATCCTCAATATGGGGCCGCAGCACCCCTCGACCCACGGCGTGCTGCGCGTCATCCTCAAGCTCGATGGCGAGAAGGTGCTCAACGCCGAGTGCGTGATCGGCTATCTCCATCGCGGGGTGGAGAAAATCGCCGAGAACCGCACGTACGCGATGTTCAATCCCTATGTAGACCGCATGGACTACGTGGCCGCAGTGTCCAACGGCCTTGGGTACTGCGAGTCAGTGGAGAAGCTGCTGAACATCGAAGCGCCGCCGCGCGCGCAGTGGGTGCGCACCATCCTGACGGAGCTGAACCGCATCGCCAGCCACCAGCTCTGGCTGGGCACGCACGCTCTGGACATCGGGGCCATTACGCCGCTGTTCTACACCTTCCGCGACCGCGAAGAGATCCTGAAGATTTTCGAGAAGTACTGCGGCGCACGGCTCACCACGCATGCCTTCCGCATCGGCGGCTGCCTGTACGAGACCTATGACGGCTTTGAGCAGGACGTGAAGAAGTTCTGCGATTTCGTGACCCCGAAGGTGGACGAATACGAGACCCTACTGACCACGAATCGCATCTGGCTGGAGCGCACTAAAGGCGTGGGCGTGCTCAAGGCGCAGGACTGTATCGACCTGGGCGTTACCGGGCCGGTGCTGCGCGCCAGCGGCGTCAAATGGGACCTGCGCAAAGCCCAGCCCTACGCTGCCTATAAGAACTTCGAGTTTGATATCCCCACCGGCCAGAACGGGGATACCTATGATCGGTATCTGGTGCGCATCGCCGAGATGCGGCAGTCGCTGCGTATCGTCCGCCAGGCGGTGGACTCGATCCCGGAAGGTCCGATCATGGGCAAGGTCCCCAAGGTCATCAAGCCGCCTGTGGGCGAGATCTATCACTCCATCGAGGCACCCAAGGGCGAGCTCGGATACTTCATCGTCAGCGACGGTTCGACGCAGCCTTACCGCGTGCGTGTGCGCCCGCCGTCATTCGTAAATCTGCAAGCGTTGAGCAAAATGGTGCAAGGCGCACTCGTGGCGGACGTCGTTGCCGTGATAGGAACGATTGACATCGTCCTCGGCGAGGTGGATCGATAGCAGTCATGCAGGAATTTCTCAACTACCTGGATTCGAATGTGACCCCCGGCCAGGCTGGTGCGCATCTCTGGGTCGTCATCTATATTCTCGTCATTTTCCTGGCGATCTCGCTGGCCGTGGTTGCGATGAACTGGCTGGAGCGCAAAATCCTGGCCCACATGCAGGTGCGGCTGGGGCCGATGCGCGTCGGCCCGCACGGACTGCTGCAGCCCATCGCCGATGCCATCAAGCTGCTCATCAAGGAAGACATCATCCCCGAAGGCGCCGACAAGCTGGTCTTCTGGATGGCGCCAGTGGTGGTGGTGATCACGGCGTTCACCACCTACATCGTGATCCCCTTCGGCCCGACTCACGCCGTCACCGACATGAACATCGGCATCCTGTTCATGCTAGGAGTGGCTTCGCTGGGCACCCTGGGCATCATCATGGCGGGCTGGGCGTCGAACTCGCACTATCCGCTACTGGGCTCGCTGCGCTCCAGCGCACAGATGGTCTCGTATGAAGTGGCGATGGGCATGGCCGTGGTCTCGGCCGTGCTCATGACCTCGCTGCGCGGCACAGGTGTTTATGGCGTTGGGCCAGTGAGCGGCGATGCCATCGGCACGCTCAGCATGATCGAGATCGTCCGCGCGCAGATGAACCAGCACGTCTGGTTCATTTTCAAATTTTTTCCGCTGGGGCTAATCGCGTTCTTCGTGTTTGCCGTGGCCATGGTGGCCGAGACCAACCGCGCGCCCTTCGACCTGCCGGAAGCCGAGAGCGAACTGACCGCCGGCTTCCATACCGAGTATTCGGGGTTCCGCTGGTCATTGTTTTTCCTGGCGGAATACGCGGCGATGATCGCCGTGTCCTCCATTGCGGTGACCCTGTGGTTAGGCGGATGGCTGCGGCCCTTCCCCAACCTGCTGAGCGGCGAGGCCTGGGATACGGCCCTTTCGTTTTTCCCGGCGCTGACGTTCTTCATCTTGGCGGGGCTGGCACTGCGTTCCACCGTCCGCATGCCGAAACAGTCTTACTTCAAGAGTCAGAAGGCAGGGCTAGGCGTT
>DASQXC010000267.1:0-2803 GCA_035639935.1 Terriglobales bacterium | reverse complement strand
GGGTGTTTCACTCGCATCCCTCAGCAGCCCGCCAACCGACTCATTATTGGGCGTGGGCAAAAAGCCAAGCGAGTTGCCGAAAACTGCTGCTCAGAAGCGCGCAACGCAAGAAGCTCCGTCAGAGATGTTGCGTGTGCTGGGAGAGGCTTATCACAACCTGGGCGTTATCGAGGCGCAGCGGCAACACTATCCCGCGGCCGCGGAATTGTTTTCTCAAGCCAGCCGCTGGCAGCCTTCCATCCCCGCTCTCGATCGCAACTGGGCTATGGCAAGCTACCGCGCGGAGAAATTCGCTGACGCGATCCCGCCCCTGCGCCGGCTATTGGCCCAAAAGCCTGCCGACACTGAGCTGCGCGAGATGCTGGGAGTCAGTTACTTCATGACCGATCAGTACGCCGCGGCGGCAGAGGCACTTCGTCCCTTGCTAGACAAACCGCCGGCGAATCCCGGTGTCTTGTATGCGATGGGAGTGTCCTTCATGAAGAGCGGCTCACCGGATCTCGGCGCGCAGATCTTCACGCGCATGTTGCGAGCAAATCCTGACGTTGCCGACGTGCATTTACTGCTGGGAGAGGCCTACGCCGAACAAAAGGCATACGACAACGCGCAGCAGGAGTTCCGGCACGCGGTCGAGTTGAACCCGCGCCTCGCTGGCGCGCATCTGCAGCTTGCACTAGCGTTAGTTCGCGATGGAAAACTGCAGGAAGCCGAGCAGCAGTTCCGCGAGGAGCTGCAGAATTATCCGGCGGACGTCTCGGCGAAGTACCACCTGGCCTACGTCCTCATCTCCGAGCAAAAGATGCAGGAAGCAGTAACGCTGCTGGAAGAAGTGATACGCCAGTCTCCCGATCACGCCGATGCCCATTACCAGATGGGAAGGATTTTGCTGGAACAAGGCGACGCCGCCGGCGCGGTTGAAAGACTCGAGACTGCTGTCCGCCTGGACCCTAAGCAGTATTATTCCTTCTACCAATTAGCGCTAGCGTATCGAAAGCTCGGACGAACCCAGGATGCCGAGACCGCGCTGAAGAGATTTCAGGCTCTGAAGCAGGCGAAGCGGACATCGCCAGCGAAATAGCGGCTATTTCATGCTCGTCACCCGCAATTTGCTAATCAAGGATAAAAACCTAAACCGCCGACAATGCGAGGCCCGGAGGGCCGAAATAAAGTAGCCCCGGGCGTCAGCCCGGGGTAGGCTGAGCCCAATAATCCCGCGAGCGCGAGGGAGCATCGCGACTAAGCGCGAGCGAAACCAAGAAATGCCCCACCCTTGGCAAAACCAGCCAAGGGTGGGGCACCCCCGTGATTTTCGTTTTGTTTTGATTCCGGGCTCAATCTGCCTAGACAACTATCTTTCGCTCCTACTGGGCGAAGAGAGGCAAGTTACTGCGATCCACAGCGCGACCGACGTCGCATAGCGCTGCTGCGGATCAGCGAGGAAGGATGAAACATCGAGGAGCCATGGGACAGGCTGCCACTCCAGCTACGAGTGCCCTGCGGCTGAAGCGTGCGCTGGGACTCCGCGACCTGGTGCTGTATGGCGTGATTGTGATCCAGCCGGTAGCGCCCATGTCGGTCTACGGCGTGTTGAGCGAACGAGGCCGCGGCCACGCCGTCACCACCATACTCGTCGCGATGGTGGCGATGCTCTTCACCGCCATCAGCTACGGTCGCATGGCGCGGGTCTATCCCAGCGCCGGATCGGCTTTTACCTACGTGGGACAGGAACTGCATCCTTCGCTCGGCTTTCTGACCGGCTGGAGCATGGCGATGGATTACATGCTGAACCCCATGATCTGCATCATCTGGTGCAGCCGCGCGGCCATGAACTTTGCTCCTGGCGTCCCTTATGGGGCTTGGACGGTGTTCTTCTTCCTGTTGTTCACGGCACTGAATCTGCGCGGGGTGCGGGCCTCGGCACGCACCAATGCCGCGTTGGCGGCGGGCATGGGAGTGGTGATCGCGATATTTTTCGTCATCGCAGCCAGATTCATTCTGCGCCAGCCGCATGACGGTCTCCCGTTCTTTACCCGGCCGTTCTATGACCCGCAGACTTTCAGCGTTGGTGGCGTGCTGGGCGGGACCTCGCTCGCAGTGCTCACTTATATCGGCTTTGACGGAATCTCCACGCTTTCGGAAGAAGCCGAGAACCCGCGGCGCAACATCTTGCTGGCGACCGTGCTCACCTGCGTAGTGATCGGAGTACTGTCGGCCATGGAAGTCTACGCAGCGCAATTGATCTGGCCGCAAGCGCGGCCCTTCCCCGACGTGGATACCGCCTTTGTCCACGTCGCAGGCCAAGCCGCGGGCCCTTGGATGTTCGTTCTGGTGAATCTCACGCTGCTGGTGGCCAATGTCGGTTCTGGCATGGGGGCGCAGTTGGGGGCGGCACGCTTGCTCTATGGCATGGGACGCAGCAATGCCTTGCCGCGGTCGTTCTTTGCTGCTCTCGATGCCAGGCGCCGCATTCCCCGTAACAGCGTGATCTTCGTGGGTGCGGTCGCTCTCGCCGGTTCCGCCGTCATCACCTACGGCTTGGGCGCGGAGATGTTGAACTTCGGCGCCTTGCTGGCATTTATGGGAGTGAACCTGGCCGCCTTTGCTCACTACTACGCCCGCAACCCGGAGAAGCGCTGGGTGAACTTTCTCCCTCCCCTGCTGGGATTCGCCATCTGTCTGCTGCTATGGCTGAACCTGAGCCGACCGGCAAGGATTGCAGGTACTATCTGGGTGGCAGCCGGCCTGATTTTCGGGGCAGTGAAGACCAGGGGTTTCCGAGGCGATCTTGTGGACTTCGAGTTTC
>DASQXC010000266.1:0-3047 GCA_035639935.1 Terriglobales bacterium | reverse complement strand
TGACATTCAGGACCTTCTTGTGTTCGACGTGCAGCGGCGCGCCCACGTTGTGGATCATCTCCAGGCTCATCAGCTTCTGCGGGTCGTAGGCCGGACTGTTCAGGATGGCGATGATCTGCGCCGGCACCATCACCAGGTGCGTGACCTTGTAGCGGAAGACGTCTTCGATCACGCGCTCGGCTTTGAAGCACTCGTGCAGGATGTAGGTGCCGCCCACGTACATCCACGGCATCAGGTCGAGCATGGCGCCGTTGAAGACGATGGAGCCAGCGTGCAGGGCCACGCTCTCTGGGGTCATGCGCCAGGCGAGGGCGAACAGAGTGCAGTACATGGTGCGCACGAAATGCGTGTGTACGATGCCCTTGGGCAGGCCAGTAGTGCCCGAGGTGTACATGATGTTGAACACGTCGTCGCAGGTGAGGTGAGGATCGGGCGGCTCGGCGGCGGGAACCTCGTCCACGAAGCGCTCGAAGGGCACCATGCCGAAGGAAGGGGCGTCGCCGACGAGGACTGCCGTCTGGATCTGCGGCAGTTCGCTACGGATGCGGCCGAATGCATCCGCAAAGCAGGGATCGCCGATCACCAGCCGGGCATCGGAATCCTGCAGCAGGGTTTTCAGTCCCTGCGGCTGCAACAACGTGCTCAGGGGGACGATCACCAGGCCAGTTTTGGCGGCCGCCCAGTAGGAGGCCATCAGCTCCAGGCAGTTGGGCAGCACGGTGGCGAATTTGTCGCCCTTCTTCAGTCCCGCCGCCAGCAACGCATTTGCCAGCCGGTTGACGTAGGAGTTGAGCTGGCGGTAGGTGAGGGTCTGTCCACCCACCACCAGCGCCGGATGATGACCGCGATAGCGCGCGTGCCGCGGCAGCAAGCCGCCAATATGCAGGCTGGCGCGGGCGAGGGCGGATCCGTTTCCGTGATTCATTTCGACCTCCGCGAGAAGCCCCGTTAATCCAGCCGAAAGCAGATACATCAGCCCCGCAGGGGCGGAAAGCCGGAGGCGAAAGCCCGGCACGTAAGTGCCGGGAACGCCGTCCAATGAGAGCCGAGTCCCGCCAGGGACGGCACCTAGCCGAAGACCTGGGTTGGATCGTACACCACGCCGGATTTCCGCAACAGCGCGATGAATTCATCCTCGAAGGAGCGTTTCGCGTGATGTTCGGGCTGGCGTTTGATGTAGTCCTTCACCCTGGCCAGGTTCGAGGCGCTCACACTGAAAGCCCCATAGCCTTCCTGCCAGGCGAACTTGATGTTGTGTTCTCCAATCCAGCGCGAGGAATTGGCCTTCAAGATCTGAACCGACTTGGCGACTGCGATGTCGGTGGGCAATGCAATCAATACGTGGATGTGGTTTGGCATGCCTCCGACCGCGAGCACAGGAATGCAGCAGTTGGCGCCGATACCGTCGATGTACCTCCAGAGCTTATGTTCGAGCACTGGCGGGATGAGATTGCGGCGCTCCTTGGTGCTGAACACAACGTGCACCAGGATGTTAGCGTATTTGTGGGCCATGGTGTCGTCCCTTCGGGACTCCGCTTTCTATTTTTCCTTTTCCCCGGCACTTACGTGCCGGGCTTTCGCCAGCCTTGCACGCCAAAGGCAGGCGTGCAAGGCTGGCCTTCCGCCCCTGCGGGGCTGGCTCTTCGTCCGAGGGAACTTAAACCGGGCGAACAGAAAAACAAGGGGCCGAAGTACCCCAGTGAGGCTCTTGCTTTTTTAGCCCGACAGGTAATAGAGACTTACGTGCCGGGCTTTCGCCTGCGGCCTCCCGCCCCTCCGCCACCCCGGCGCGCCAAAAGCAGGCGCGCCGGGGACCCCTGCCTTCGGGGCTGGTTCGTGGACGAGCAAGAAATTACAGCAGGCGAAGAAGAAAACAAGGGGCCGAAATACCCCAGTGAGGTTCTTGTTTTTTTTAGCCCGACAGATAATAGAGGTGGGGTTGGAAGTACGGCGTTGGTTGTGGTGACGCAAAAAGCGGAGCTTACCATTACTCGGGAAGCGCGCGGGCGTGTTCCGGGTGACGGTGTCGAACTCGCTTTCGGATATTGGCCGGGCCGGGGCGTGCCGGTAGTGGCGCTGCACGGGCTCACCGCAACGTACGTCAGCTTCATTGGAGTTGCCGAGCGCCTGGCCGGCCGGCGTCCGCTGCTAGCTCTCGATTTGCGGGGCAGAGGCGATTCCGACAAGCCCGCCGGCCCTTATGGTATGGCGCAGCACGCCCGCGATGTGGCCGCGGCCATGCGCGCGCTGGGTCTGGGACCAAGTGTCATCGTGGGCCACTCAATGGGCGCGTTCGTGGCCACAGCTCTGGCGGCAGCCGAACCGGAGTTGGTCTCCGCGCTCGTTCTGATCGACGGCGGATTCGCTCTCCCCATGACCGAAGCAGCGCGCCAGGTCTTCGAAATCGGGCTGTCGAAGCGCATCGGGCAGCTACAGCAAATCTATCCTTCGCGGCAGGCGTATCGCGAGTTCTGGCGCAGCCAGCCGCAGTTTCCGCCGCAAGATTGGGGTCCGTGGGCCGAGGCGTTCCTCGATTATGAGCTTGGCGGCGAGCCTCCTCGCCTGCAGCCCAAAGCCTCGGAGCAAGCCGTGCGCATTGACCTCGCCGAAGGATTGAAGAGCAGGGAAATCACGCAGCGGGTGGAGGCGATCCGCGTGCCGGTGGTCATGGTGCGGGCCGAGGCCGGTTTTCTTCCCGGCCAGCCGCCGCTTTATCCCGAGCCGGTGGTGACGGAGATGCGGCGCTATCTTCCGGGAGTCGAGGTCCGCACCATTCCGGGCACCACCCACTACACCGTCGTGCTGGGGAATCGAGGCGCCACGGCACTCGCCGATCTGATCGCCAGCCCCATTTAGCTCGGTAAAAGATGAAACGCAGAGATCGCAGAGGAGCAGAGGTCAAAAACCGTTTACGACTACTAGCTTAGGTGGGCAGAATCGCGCCCATGACCTCTGTTGCTCTGCGACCTCTGCGTCTATCTTTTCTGCCAAGGCACCCATGTGGTGAATGGGTCCACGGGTGACGGTTGCGGTATTCTGGCCAGTAT
>DASQXC010000265.1:0-2526 GCA_035639935.1 Terriglobales bacterium | reverse complement strand
AACCGGGCGCCGGATCCGATTTCGCCGCCCTTGAAACCGAGGCCAAGCCGACGGGCGATTCCGTCCTGCTCACCGGCATAAAGACATACATCACGAATGCCGCCCTCGCCGACTTTGCCATCGTTGCTGCACGCATTACGGGAGCTCAGGCCGGCGTGGTCAGCTTGTTCGTCGTTCCGCTCGATGCAAGTGTTCGCGTGAAGCGGCTAGCAACCCTAGGGTTGCGCACCAGCGCCGCGGGCACGATCGAGTTGCGCCGCTGCCGAGTGCCGGCGGCAAACCTGCTGGGAACCGCCGGCGAGGGCTTCGCCCACATCCAGCGGGGACTCAACCGCGAGCGGCTCTTCGGTGGAATCGCTGCGGTCTCGTGGGCGAAGTACGCGATGGAGCGGACGATGGCGTTCGCGCGCCAACGTCAGGCGTTCGGTCAGACGATCTCGCGGTTCCAAGCCATACGGCACCAATTTGCGGACATGGCCACGCGCCTCGAGGCGGCGCGCCAGCTGAATCGCACAACCTTCGACCGCTGGGCCGGGGGCGAAAATGTCACGCTCGAGATCTGCATGCTCAAGCTGTTCACCTACCAGGTGGCGCAGGACGTAATCACCTCCTGCTTGCAGTTGCACGGCGGTCTCGGCTACACCGACGACCACTGGTCGAGCCGGTATTATCGAGACGCACGCGCCCTGACCATTGCTGCCGGAACACCCGAAGTGATGCGCGACCTCATCGCGGCCTACCTGCGGGTATGAGCACCTTCTACAACCGGACGCGCATCTCACGCTCCATCCCGCAGAAGCTGTTGCGCCACGGGCGCTTGCTGGAGCTGCCGCTTTATTACCTTTTGCGCTCAAGCGACCTGGCGCGCGAAGGACTGGAGAACAGCGGCAGCTACCTCTTCGCCGACCACATCTACCGCAACCTACCGTCCGGATGTGGCGCCTTCGGCTGCTGGCTCGATGCACGACTGCTGGCCATGCCGGCGGTCCGCTCGTTCCGTAACCGTTACGTGGCCGCCTCCTCCGAACTGCTGGCCTTCCTCCAGCAGCGCGCCAGCAGCGAACTCGACATTCTTAGCGCTCCTTCGGGAATTCCGCGGGAACTGATGGATGCCGCGCAGCGATTTCGTGCGAGTGGCGGATCGCTCACGAATGTCCGTTTCCACGTTCTCGACCTGGACCCCGGAGTGCTCTCCAGAGCGCAGCTCGTCGCGTGCGAGCACGGCATAGACTTACACGTCCATTGTGGCGACGCGTTCGACGCCGACGCCTACGGGGGACAGTTTGACTACATCACCTGCACCGGCTTCGGCGAGTTCCTCGATGATCTACAACTCCTGCAGCTCTTCTCGCTGTTCCACGGGCTGCTCCGGCCGGGCACCACCTTTTTCACCAGCGCAATGCGCCGTCTCCGGCTCTCGGACTACCTGTTGCGCCTGGCCGAGTTGAACGTTCACTACCGTTCCGGTGCGGACCTCGCGATGGCAGTTGCGTCCGTTGGATTTCAGTCGAGCGAAACTTGGACCGACGAGCACGGCATCCAGTGCTTCCTTCGAGCGCGCAAATGATCACGCTGCGCATCTTTCACCCTGGCCGTTTGGTGTTGCGGGTCCCCAGATGGGGCACCCAGGCGAACGAGGAGCGCTGGCTGGTCTTGCACCGCCACCCGGTTGATTGGGAAAGAGTGCTGGGCGGCTATCTTCACTTAATGTTAGTTTCGGCTGATCCCATTGCAGGCGGCGGGTTGCGGTTGGGCGGAGACGCTGGCACAATCTTATGGCAGCACCGCGTGGGGTTCTCGATATTATGGGTCCGCATTCACGGCTTTTCTAGAGGGAAACACAAGTTGATTCTCGCGGCTTTACGAAAGGCCGCCCGATTCCAGTGAAGGAGCAATATGTCTTCAGCGGTCGCAAAACAGAGCGTCGTGGTATCCACCACACCAGAAAAGCTTTACGACTTCGTCTCCGAAGCCAAACGCGCCACAACCTTCATTCCCGGGCTTACCAAGATTGAGAACGTGAACCCGATAGGGGCCTCAGTGGGACAGACATGGACCTATGAATTCGACTGGTTCGGCGTAGTCTTCAAAGGCAACAGCAAGTGCAGCGCCGCGCAGCGACCGAGCAAGTATGGCTTCCAGACCCTCACTGGCAACCCGAGCGACTGGACATATTCCTTCGATCCCGCAGGCGACGGCAAGACGCGATTGACGTTAGAGGTGCGATACAACGTTCCCGAATCGATGATCGCCAAGTTCGCTTCGCAGAGCACTCTGGAGAAGATGAACAACGACCGTGCGCGAGAGATCGTCAACAACGTCAAGACAATGATCGAAGGCTGAGCTAAGGCAAATCGGCAGAATCAGTTCTCCACGACGCCCTCAGGGTACCCTTCACGCCAACCACGAAGTTGGTCGATGGATTCAACTTCATCGGGTTTGAGTTCGTGAAGCGCCGCTCGCCCAAAAGCGGCAAGTGGAGCATCTACATCTTTCCCAGCAAGAGCGCACAGCGCAATATCCGAC
>DASQXC010000264.1:0-4639 GCA_035639935.1 Terriglobales bacterium | reverse complement strand
CCTGCACCGCCTGCAGTCCAAGTTGGAGAAACCGGGAACGCAGCCACGCGGCGCGCGGCGCTTCTCCAAAGGGCGGCGCTGGGATAGCCGCTACTTCCAGTTGCCAGTCGCGCAGCTCGGGTTCCAGAGCACGGAAGCACTGAATCGCGGCCTGAACTTCCCGCATCACGGCCAAGCATGCGATTTCCTGCTCGACCGCAGCGTGTGCGCTGATGGAAGCGGGGAAGGCCATAGGTCGGATTGCAATATACAACAGCGCTCCGCGGCGAGCACTTTAGCATTGAGCAGTCGGTAAAAGCATCATGTGAAAACCCCACCCTTGGCAAAACCGACCAAGGGTGGGGCACCCTGAAGAGCAGTAGCTGCACAACCCAGAAGAAAGTTTAGGGTGCCCCGCCCTAGCCTCTTTTGCTAGGGCGGGGTAGTTTTCAAATCGACTATCGTCTTCCCGCTCCTACCGGCATCCTGGCGGCGTGGCCATCAGTGGGCGTAGGGACCTGCGTCGGGACCGGTGACTTCTCACCCGCCGTAGCCATTCCCAGTTTCTTGCGCACTTCGTCCTCGATCTTACGGGTGATATCGCGATTGTCTTTGAGAAATTGGCGGGCATTTTCGCGACCTTGGCCGATGCGCTCGCTCTTGTAGCTGAACCAGGAACCGGATTTCTCGACGATATCGTGCGCCACCGCCAAGTCGATCAAGTCGCCTTCGCGGCTGATGCCCTCGCCGTACATGAGGTCGAATTCGGCCTCGCGGAAGGGCGCCGCGACTTTGTTCTTTACCACCTTGACCCGGGTGCGGGAGCCGACGACGTTCTCACCATCTTTGATGGCGGCGATGCGGCGGATATCAATGCGCACCGTGGCGTAGAACTTCAGGGCGCGGCCGCCGGTCGTGGTTTCAGGATTGCCGAACATTACCCCGATCTTCTCCCGGATCTGGTTGATGAAAATCAGGCAGGTGCGCGACTTCGACACAATGCCGGTGAGCTTGCGCAGCGCCTGCGACATCAGCCGCGCCTGCAAGCCGACGTGGCTGTCGCCCATCTCACCGTCGAGCTCGGCCTTGGGAACGAGCGCCGCCACCGAATCCACCACCAGCACGTCGATAGCGCCCGAGCGCACCAGAGCTTCGGCGATCTCCAGTGCCTGCTCGCCGTAGTCGGGTTGCGAGACTAGCAGGTTGTCCACGTCCACGCCCAGTTTCTTGGCGTAGCCGGGATCGAGCGCGTGCTCCGCGTCCACGAAAGCGGCCATCCCGCCCGCCTTCTGGGCTTCAGCAATCACCTGCAGCGCGATGGTGGTCTTGCCCGAAGATTCCGGCCCAAACACCTCGACCACGCGCCCGCGCGGGAAGCCGCCCACGCCCAGCGCCGCATCGAACGACAGCGCCCCGGTGGAAATCACCGAGATAGGAACGATGGCCTCCTTCGTCCCCAGGCGCATGATGGAACCCTTGCCAAACTGCTTTTCGATCTGGGACACCGCCAGTTCGACTGCCCGTGCCTTCTCGTCAGCCATGTGACCTCTCAGAATTTTCGAACTACAAGATAGCCTACACCTGTTGGCTGGGCTGGGTCAGGGAGTAGGATGACCCGTGGAAACAAGTATACTCGTAAAACCGCAGCGTAGGCGAATAAAAAGCGAAGCTGCCAGTTAGCCTCGGGGCACCCATGCCAAAGCCCCGCTGAACGCCCCCTCAAGCTCTAATAATCGTCGTTTTATGTGCAGTCCCCCGCCATAGCCGGTAAGCGAACCGTCAGAGCCGATCACCCGGTGACAGGGCACGACGATGGCGATGGGATTCTGCCCGTTGGCCAGTCCCACTGCACGAACCGCCGTGGGTCTGCCAATACCCCGGGCGATATCCGCATACGAGCGCGTCTCGCCATAAGGGATCTTCAACAGTTCGTGCCAGCAGCGCTTTTGGAAATCGGTGCCGTGCAGGTCAAGAGGCAGGTCGAACTGGTGCCGGCGCCCGGAAAAATATTCCTCAAGCTGGCGAACGTAGAGCGCTGCTTTTTCGGCAGATTCATGCCAGTCGGGCGGTATCGCGCGTGTGCCGAACTCAACTGCGACCAAGCCGCGCTCGGAGACTGCAAGCACCAGAGGCCCAACAGGAGAATTCAGGCGCCAGTAGTAGATGGATTCAGGCACGCCTCGGCGAGCATTATAAGGCCCGAAGAGAAAAAAGCCTCCCGGCAATTTACCGGGAGGCTTGCCTCGAGCCCCCTGCGGCTCGGAGGGGAACACCGCCCAGCCACCCAGGTTCGGGCTGGCTGGAGGCCCATCCTGGGCCTATTTCCGTGGGGACTGCGGTTGCGTCCCTGGCTGATTCATCCCGGGGGAGGGCTGAATGGCCGTGGGATTCTGGTTCTCTTGTGTGCCCGTCGTCGTTGTGCCAGTAGTCGTTTCCCCGGCAGTAGTTGCTCCGGTATTCGTGGTGCCAGTGGTCGTCGCACCAGCCACTCCGCCAGCTGGCTGCTGCTCTTGCGAAGTGAGATCTCCGATGCCGTTCTTCAGCAGACTGATCTCAACCCGTCCGCCGCGCGTACGCCGAGCCTTGGCGCCTTCCGCCGAAGCCGGAGCGGGAGCATTCCCCATACCGACCGTATAGATGCGATACACGGGAATCTCATGGTTCAGCACCAAGTAACGGACCACGGACTGTGCCATCTGCTGGGAGTTCTGGATCGCCTCATGGCCGCGTCCGGCGGAGAAGCCTTGTACCTCGATGATGAACCCTTTTTGGTCCTTCAGCGGGGTGGCCATCTCGTCCAACGCCTGCTTGGCTTTCGTGCTCAGTACCATTTGTCCAGGACGGAAGCGGATTTCGGTCTGGGTGACGGGCTGATACTGGTCGATGTTCCCGACTACCTGCTCGACCGTGTTCAGCCGGGTGCTAGCTTGCTGGGCGGTCTGATTGGCCAGTTGCGCGCGGTTCCCAGCGTCCACAGCGTGCATATCAGCCTCGTTGGCTCTGGCGGAGGCCAGGCGGATTCCCTCCGTGGCCCGGGCATCCACGTCCTTGATCTGTTTTGCGTTTTGGGCCGTGATCTCGTCCAGCTCGTTGATGCGGCCGCGCACCGGGTCTAATTGCTTCTGCACGTACTTCTTGCGCGCGAACGGATTCAGGTGACCCCAGAACCCTTCATGCCGCTCGTAGGTCAGCGGCTGATGGGGCGCTGGGGTTTCTTGCGCCATCTGTTGACCGCTGGTCTGCGCCGGCGCACTCTGGTTCTGATCAGTCTGAGGGGTTTGGCTAGAGTTGCTGGAAGGCGCCTGCTGCGCCCAGCTGGGAAAGGCCAGCACTAAGGCCAGCGGAAGCGTCAACAGGATTTTGGTAGTCATGGTCACAATTCCTCCGAGAAATGGGGGCACCGGAGCTGGGAGCTCGCCGCCTGGGCTACACGCCACTCCATGTAAAACTGGGGAAAAGGCGTGCTCACAATGCTCCTATCAAATGAAGGGCCAAACCTCAGACGCGGTTTTCCAGTATAAGTTGTTGATTTTTAAACAGCTGTGACCACCTTAGCGGCGTTGCTCAAGGTAGGAAATAGTTGCCACTGGTAATTTTGATAAGGGCGCCCCAAAAGGGGGAAGCAGGACGCGGGATGCAGGAGGCAGGGAGGAAAGGCAGCCCCCGCCCCCTGGCCTCCTGCGTTGCGCGTCCTGCTCAGAGTTGCCCAATTCCTTCCCTGTCACACAAACCTTCTACAAACCTTTGCATCCCAAGAACGGTGAGAGGCCGATCGGGGCATTTATATTGCCAATCACGCAAGGCCATGAGAATTTGCATCGTTGGATCCGGACACGTGGGCTTGGTCGCTGCGGCTTGCTTTGCCGAACTGCGCCACGAAGTAGTGTGTGTGGACACCGATGAAGCCAAGTTGGCGGCCCTGCGGCGCGACGAAACCCCAATCCATGAGGAATTCCTGCCCGTGCTATTGCAACGGCACCGTGGTCAGCTCCTCCACTTCACTTCCACTCTGGCGGAAGCTGTCAGGGAAAGCTCGGCCATCTTCATCGCCGTCGGTACGCCGGCCGGGGAGGACGGGTACGCCGATCTCTCTTATGTTGAGCGCGTCTGTCGCGAAATCGCCGAATCCACCAGCAGCTATAAAGTCATTATCGAAAAAAGCACTGTGCCCGTCCTGACAAGCGACTGCATCCGCCGGGTAATGATGCTGAACGGAGTGCCGCAGCCGCTGTTTGACGTGGTTTCGAACCCCGAATTCCTGCGTGAAGGCAGCGCGGTCACTGACTTTTTATATCCCGATCGGATTGTGGTGGGCGCCGACAATGAGCGCTCGGCCGCCTTGCTGCGGGCCATCTACGCTCCCCTGACTGATGGCAGTTATTACAGGCAGAAGAACGCTATTCCGGAGCCGGACAACGCCCGTATCCCCCCTCCGTTGATTTTCACTTCGGCCAAAAGCGCCGAACTGATCAAGCACGCCTCCAATGCATTCCTCGCCATGAAAATCTCATTCATTAATGCGGTAGCGAATCTGTGCGAGGCAGTGGGCACGGATATCCGCGAAGTTTGCGATGGAATTGGGGCGGATTCCCGCATTGGCCGACGGTTCCTCAATCCCGGTATCGGTTACGGCGGATCTTGCTTTCCCAAGGACCTGGCC
>DASQXC010000263.1:0-3136 GCA_035639935.1 Terriglobales bacterium | reverse complement strand
GAATTCGGTCGTTGAATCAGCGGAATTTAGCCAACTATGAAATTGAAAACCTTCATCCTCGCTTGCGCGTGCGCGCTGACCCTCTTCTTGTTTGCCCAACGGCGCACCCCGCCGGCACCGCAGCAACTGTTTGCCGGCGTAATTGACCTGACACACTCAATCAGCGACAAGGATCCAAATTGGGAAGGCACGGCCGAATCGCCGTACAAGGTTAAACAGCTCGCAAGTTTTGACAAAGACGGCTATTTCACCCGCTACATCTCGCTTCCCGAGCATTTCGCAACCCACATCGACGCGCCCGCGCACTTCGCGCTCGGCGTGTGGACGGTGGACCAGATCCCGCCCCAGCGGCTAATCGCCCCCCTGGTGGTCATCGACCTCCGCGGCAAGGCGGCTAATAATCCCGACTACCAGGTTTCGCTCGATGATCTGTCTGTATGGGAGCATGACAATGGGCCGGTCCCACCGGGCGCCGTTGTGATGGCACGCACGGGCTGGGCCACGCGCTGGGATTCGATGAGGGAATACCGTAATGCCGACGAGGAGGGGGTGATGCACTTCCCCGGATTCGCCCTCGCGACTGTGAAATTCCTTGTCCAGGCACGTAAGATCGCCGGTCTGGGAATCGATACCCTAAGCGTGGATTACGGCCCTTCCAAGGATTACCCGGTGCATCACTTCACGGCGAAGAACAATGTCTATCATCTGGAGAACGTCGCCCGGCTGGATCAGGTGCCGGAAGCCGGGGCCATCTTGGTGGCGGCGCCAGCCAAGCTGCAGGGCGGCTCGGGAGGTCCGGTGCGGATCTTGGCCCTTCTGAAGCAGGGACCGTGAATTTGTAATTTGAAATTTGTGAAGTTCGCAATTCGAAGCTGCTCGCCCGTTGCTCACCATCCTGCACTTTGCAAATTACAAATTACCACTTACAAATTACCAATCCTCCACAGGCCATAGCTCACGACCTCTCGCAAGATGACAGCCATCTCATGCAATTTCGAATAGGGACGGCTTTGCGGCCGCGGGCCTCCGTACACCACGATACCCTGCCGTTCGAGCATCTTCTTGACGCGAAAGATGTGATAGCCGTCGCTTACCGCAAGGCACGTATGCATGCGATTGGCGTTCATGATGGCGGCGACGCGGGCCACGGACTCGTTAGTATTTTCAGCCTGGGTCTCGGCAATGATGTTCTTTTCGGGAATACCACGGCCCATCAGGTAACCACGCCCGACGCCGCCCTCGCTGAACCGGGGATCTCCTCCATAGCCGCCAGTAGTGATCACCATGGGCGCCAGTCCGCGCCGGAACAGGTTATAAGCATGGTCCAGACGCGCTCGCAAAACCGGTGAGGGATGGCCAGAATACTCCGCCGCCCCGAACACCACAATGCAATCCGCTTTCTGGGCTTCGTCGCGCCTCGATTGACTTTCTATCTGCAGGAATGTCGCGGTGGTGAAGGCAAGCACCCAGACCGCCACCACGCCCGCCACCATGCGGAGCCAATTATGCCGCTTCACCGTGACGATCGCTGTTGCGGAACCGGCGGCTGCCGGTTGCGGGGCTTCAAGCCTGGGCAAGGAAGTCGGAAATCTCCTGCGCGGGAATGGCCCCCTCGCGCTGCACTCTAAAACCAGAGGGGTCGGTCAGATCCACGATGGTGGAAGCCACGCTGCGCGGCGAAGGCCCGCCATCAACGATCACCGGAATATGTTCCCCAAGCTGCTTGCGCACGCCGTCAGCAGTGGTGCACTCGGCGGCGCCGCTGACATTGGCGGAAGTGGCGGTCACAGGCACTCCAGCGGCCCGGATCACCGCCACCGGGATCTTGGCGGCGGGCACGCGCAGCGCCACGTTGCCGGTATTGGCCGTGACTTTCAGCGGCAGTCGCGAGGCGGCGCGCACGATCAGCGTCAGCGGACCGGGCCAGTACTTTCGCGCCAGCTTGTAGAACTCCTCCGGCAGCGGGCGGGTGAGGTCTTCCGCCTGGTCCACGCTTTCGATCAGCAGCGACAGCGGCTTGTGCCGGGAGCGCGACTTGACGTCGTAGATCTTCTCCACCGCCCGCAGGTTGAAGGGATCGGCGGCCAGGCCGTAGAAGGTGTCCGTAGGCATGCCCAGGACGTGCCCCGCCCGGATCTGCTCCGCCACATAGGCGATGAGCGAAGTTTCCGGCGCCTCACTGTTGATCCTGACAATCTCCGCGGCCACACGCGCTTCCTTTGCGACTCTGCTAGTGCGCATAAATCGTACCTGCTCAGACGGCTGAAAGCTAACACATCGTATCGTACCCTGTAAGGATAGCAGACTGGCAGGAGTTATGATGTTTGCGACTCGATGACTCAGGGTGTGCGGCAACGCCTGCGGCGGGTGGGCAGCCGCCAGAACCCGCTGGTGAAGGAGCTTCGTCGGGCCTTTACTCAGGGGGAAGCGACTGCCGAGGGATCCTGTGCCGTCGAGAGTGTCCGGCTGGTGGAAGAGGCCATCCGCAGTGGGCTAAAGTTCCGGGCGCTGTTCTTTCGGCAATCTTCGCTGGCGCTGGCTGACCGGCTGCTGCCGCAGATCGCTGCCCAGGTTGACACAGTCCTGCTCCCGAACGAGGTCTTCGACAGCGCCGTTTCCACAGAAACACCTCAAGGTGTGGCCGCGCTGGCCAAGGTCAAGACGTTTAGTCTGGAAGACGTTCTGCGCTCACAGCCGCCGCTGGTGTTGGTGCTGAGCGGCATTCAGGACCCTGGCAACCTGGGCACCATGCTGCGTTCCGCCGAGGCCTTCGGCGCAAGCGGCGTGCTGATCGGCGAGGGCACCGTCAGCCGGTTCAATCCCAAAGCGGTGCGAGCGTCGGCGGGATCGGTCTTCCGCGTGCCGGCGCTTAAAGTTAAGCTGGAGGAAGCGATTTCCCGCTTGCGCCAGGCAGGCTTGCGGTTGATTGCTACCTCATCACATGCCCACACATCGGCAGACCAGTCTGACCTGGCAAGGCCGCTGGCATTTTTCATCGGCAGTGAGGGCTCGGGGCTGCCTCGGGAATTGATGTCGCAAATGGATGAAATGATTGCAGTGCCGCATCCCGGGCAGGTGGAATCACTGAATGCCGCCATCGCCGCATCGATATTGTTGTACGAGGCATCGAGGCAGC
>DASQXC010000262.1:0-3842 GCA_035639935.1 Terriglobales bacterium | reverse complement strand
CTCCATCGGACGGCGATAAAGTGGAGCGTCCTCAGTGAGTGCTGCGTTGGGGACCTCGGCCACGACGCGCCCATGTTCCAGCACCCGCATTTTGCCGTCTGCAGTGACGCGGCCCACGGTCACCGCATCCAGTCCCCATTTCTCAAACACCCGCAAGACCTCGTTCTCGCGTCCCTTTTCTGCCACGAGTAACATGCGCTCTTGCGACTCGCTGAGCATGATCTCGTAAGGACTCATGCCGCTCTCGCGCTGCGGAACGCAGTCCAGTTCGATCTCGATGCCGACATTGCCGCGCGCCCCCATCTCACAAGTAGAGCAGGTGAGGCCGGCCGCACCCATGTCCTGAATGCCAACCACGGTACCCGTGCGCATGGCCTCCAGGCATGCCTCGAGTAGCAACTTCTCAAGGAAGGGATCGCCCACCTGTACGTTGGGCCGCTTCTGCTCTGAGCCTTCGCTGAATTCTTCGCTAGCCATGGTGGCGCCGTGGATGCCGTCGCGGCCAGTCTTGGCGCCCACGTAGATGACCGGATTGCCTTCACCAGCGGCGCGCGCGTAGTAGATCTCGTCGCGCCGCACCAGCCCTAGTGCGAACGCGTTCACCAGCGGGTTTTGCGAGTAACAGGATTCGAACTTGGTCTCGCCACCAACGTTCGGCACGCCGAAGCAGTTGCCATACCAGGCGATGCCGCTTACCACGCCTTCGAGAATTGAATGGTTGCGGTGCATCGTAGGCTGCGCGGCGCCGTTCGTGATGGGCCCGAACCTGAGAGAGTCCATGATGGCCACCGGCCGCGCCCCCATGGTGAAAATGTCTCGAAGGATACCGCCAACACCCGTGGCTGCGCCCTGAAAAGGCTCGATGAATGAAGGATGGTTGTGGGACTCAATCTTGAAAGCGCAGGCCCAGCCGTCACCGATATCGATGATGCCGGCGTTCTCCCCCGGGCCCTGAAGCACGCGGCGGCTGTGTGTCGGCAGACGCTTGAGAAGAATGCGCGAGCTCTTGTACGAACAGTGCTCGCTCCACATCACGCTGAAGATGCCCAGTTCGGTGATGGTGGGCTCGCGTCCCAGCCATTTCAAGATACGTTGATACTCTTCGGGGCTGAGACCGTGTTCTTGGATCATCTCGGCAGTAATCAACGGCGCTAGCTTAGAAGTGTCTTGCATGGGAACGATTCTATTCTCGCACATCGCGGCTCCGCGCCTGTTGTGGAATCAACCCAGGCTGCCGCACCGGCATCAAACGAAACTAGTAAGTCAATCCTGATTAACTCATCAGGGCCAGCTCAGGAAGCCGCTAACCGGCTGGCTTCCTGGGCCCCTAAGTGGGCCCGATCAGGTGCCTTTCAGCCCTCCGCAATCTCTTTCGGGGATTCTTTTGTAGACTGGTGTCGATGAAATCCGTAATCGTCGGCACCGCAGGCCATATTGATCATGGCAAGACTGCGCTGGTGAAGGCGCTCACAGGAATCGATGCCGACCGCCTCGAGGAAGAAAAGCGCCGGGGCATCACCATCGATATCGGCTTTGCCCATCTTGAGCTCACTGCGACAAACGGCGAGTCCTTGCGGTTGGGATTCGTGGATGTCCCCGGTCACGAGCGCTTCGTGCGCAACATGCTGGCGGGTATCGCTGGCATCGATCTGGTTTTGCTGGTAATCGCTGCTGATGAATCGATTAAACCGCAGACCCGCGAGCATTTCGAAATTTGCCGTCTGCTCAACATCCCGCGCGGCATCACAGTGCTGACGAAGTCCGATCTGGTGGACCGCGAAACCCTCGATGTAGTGCGCCTTGAAGTAGAGGATTTTCTGCGTGACTCGTTCCTTGACCCGGCACGCGCCCCCATTGTCCCGGTCAGCTCTCTGAGCGGCGCCGGCATTGACATTCTCAAGCGCGAACTGGCGCGCATCGCCGCAGAAGTGCCCGCGAAGAATGCCGCCTCCGTTTTCCGCCTGCCCATCGATCGAGTTTTTACGATGAAAGGGTTCGGGACCGTGGTCACCGGCACGCTCATCTCCGGCGCGGTGCACAAAGAAGAGGAGGTCGAGGTGTTCCCGCTCGGGCGGCGGGCCCGAGTGCGCGGCATTCAGGTACACAATCTTCCTGCCGAGCAGGCCACGGCCGGACAGCGGACTGCGCTCAACCTGGCCGGTTTCTCTCCCGACGAACTGGCGCGCGGGATGACGTTGGCTCCTCCCGGGCTCTTCCGCACCACCGGCCGGCTGGATGTCTCGCTCACGCAGTTGGCCAGCGCGCGTCCACTGAAAGACCGTGCCCGCGTGCACCTCCACGCGTACACCTTCGAGACCGTCGCCAAGATGGTGCTGTATGAAGGCAAAGAAGTGAAGCCGGGGCAAAGCGCGCTGGCGCAACTGCGATTGCAGGATCCCGCGCTATTGTTCCCCGGCGACCGCTTCATCCTGCGGCAATTCTCGCCGGTAGTGACCGTCGGCGGCGGCGTGGTGCTGGAGAACCAACCGCAGAGGCTGCTTAGCAACCAATACTGCACCTGGCTGGCTACCCTGATTGATGGCTCGCGCGCGGCCTCGCTCCATACCCGGGTGGTCGCGCGCGGCGAAAAAGGTTTGACTCTCAGCGACGCGCTCGTTCGCACCGGATGGCAGCGGGCGGAAATTGAATCGCTGCTGGGGGCGATGGGCGATGTCAAGCGTGCCGGCGAGGCCTGGATTCACGATTCTGCGCTGAAGCGGCTCCAAGCCGCTGTGCATGCCGCACTCGATGCCTTCCATAAACAGAATCCGCTTTCGCCCGGAATGAGTCGCGAGGAACTCAGGAATCGCTTCCCTAATCTGCTGCCGGAGGTCTTCGAGCATGTGTTCTCGCAGCTTTTGGACCAGAACAAGCTCGAACTCGTGGGCGAGTTGGTGCGCCTTGCCGGGCGTGGCGTGGTGATGAAAGACGAAGAGGCTGAGGCAAAAAAGACCATCGAAAGCGCCTTTGCCACGGCCGGTCTAAAGGTCCCTTACCTGAAGGACGTTCTGGCCGGGCTGCCGGTGGACAAAGCACGCGCGCAGAAGATCGTCACTCTGCTGCTGCGTGATAGAGTGCTGATAAAAGTTTCTGACGAGCTAGTCTTCCATCGCCAAGCGCTGGATGGGCTACGCCAAATAATGGTGGAACAGAAAAAGAAGACGCCGAAGATCGACGTCGGCGCCTTTAAAGACCTGCTCGGGGTTACCCGTAAGTACGCCATCCCGCTGCTCGAGTACCTCGACCGCGAGCACGTCACCCGCCGCGTCGGCGACATGCGGGAAATACTTTAGCCACGGATTTGCACGGATACGCACGGATTTCTTGCTTGTGATCCTTGTGAATCCGTGGCTAGATCTTTTCTCCCGCGAAGTCCGGCTCGATCTCCAGTCCCAGCCCGTCTGTGAACCGGTTCGTGAAGTTCACCAGCGCCACTTCCGCCACCAGGTCCACGATCTCGGGATCGGAGAAATATTGCTTCAGCGCATCGGCTTCGGCGCCGGCTTCGGATGTCGGACCTCGCGTGATCTTCTCCGCATAGCGCAGCGCGGCTTTTTCCGTGGCGGTGAAATGCGATTGTTCGGGATTCTTGAGTCCCTGCCAGTCTTGCGCCGTCAGCCCGGCTCGCTTCGACGAAGCGAGATGGTGCTTCAGTCAATACTGACAGTTGTTGAGAAGCGCCACCCGAATGTAGATCATTTCGTACAGACGGTGGCCGAGAGACCGGCCGATGCTGCCGTAGAACGGCAAGAACGATTGCAGCAACTTGGGTTGCTGCGCCAGCGCCTTCTGGATGTTCCCCGGCTTGCCCTTGAATACCTTCTCGTAGATCTCTTTGACCT
>DASQXC010000261.1:0-3631 GCA_035639935.1 Terriglobales bacterium | reverse complement strand
AAGGCAGCCGGGTGGCGGTTTTGATCTTGGCAATCGCGTCGCCAATATCAGCAGGCGGAGCGCAGTTGACCAGCACCGCCTGTGCGCCCAGCTTCTCGATCTCCGCTACCGCCTGTGCCAGCGGCTCGCAGCTCAGAAGTTCTCCTTCCGGCCCGATGACAAAGCTGATCCAGACTGGCAGTCCGACAGTGCGCGCCGCCTCCGCCACTGCCCGCGCTTCGGCGATAGTATTCATGCTCTCGGCCAGCAGCAGATCGACTCCCTCCTCGGCGAAGACCCGCGCCAGCTCTAGCTGCCCCGCGTATGCCTGCTCGAATGCGGGCGCCAGATCGGGACGAAAGCAATGCTCAAGCGGCGACAACACGCCGGCGATCGCCGCCCGCTTTTCTGCGCTCGAATTGCTCCGCGACTGCTTCACCACACGCACGCTGGCACGTAACAGCCTGGGCGCGAGTTCCTCCAGTCCGGGCGCGCCAATATGCCTCATGTGCTCGCGGTTGCGGAAGACGTTGAGGTAGATGCGAGGGTTGAGTTGAAAACTGTTAGTACGGATCACGTCGGCGCCGGCCGCCAGGTACTCCGCATGCAGTTGCTGGACGCGCTCGGCATCGGTCAGCAGTCCGTGTTTGCGCCAGCGCACGCCGCGGCGAACCAATTCTGTACCCATAGCACCGTCCAGCAGAACGGGCTCACTACGCTTCAGCCGCGCCTCCAGGCGCTGGTACATGGCAGCGAGAGTATACAATTTGCCGCGTTAAGTGCGCGCAGCGGACTAAAATTAGATTCTGTGAGGATCACCCATATGCAGATCAACTTCAGCGTTGAAGAGCTCAACCTGTTGGCTGAGTTGCTGCGCCGCGATTATCACGACCTGCGCGAGGAGATCCACAAGACCGACGACCACCGGTTCAAGGACGATCTTCGCGCGAGAGAGAAGTTGGTCGGATCTTTATTAGCGAAGTTTGAAGCCGCAGGTGCCGCCACGACCGCGTAGCGGCTGTCGGCAGACCCGCCGCAACTCAATCCGAGACGGGCGATCCCATGCCTTGCAAAACTTGCCGGATCTGTTCGGCTTGCTGCTGGTCTTCATTGTTCAGGCGTAGAAACTCGGTGCCGTAATTGTAGGCCGTGCGATTGCGGATGATGCTACGCACGCGCAAAGGCTGGCCGGTATAGGGAGGCGTGAATTCGATCTCGACCCGCTGACCGAGATTGAGCTCCACCCCAGCGAAAATGGCCATGCCCCCTTCATTCAACTCTGTGCCCCGACCACTCACGATAACGGTCTTGTCTGGCCGCTGGACCACCACGCGGACCGGCACATTGATGCAGTAACGGGGCCAACGCCGCATCGTCGAGTACCCCGCTCGCGGCATTACAACTTCCGTGGCCATGTCTCCACCTCGTGGTGATAGTAATCTGCGGCTTTGGACGCGCTCAAATTACTTTGGTTCCAAGCACAAAGTTACCGGCGATTGTTGAGTGCCGCGAGTAATGTCCGGAGCGCCTCTGGTCTCTCAGGCTGTCATTCCGTCTATGGCGACATTGGCGTTGTCGTAAACAAGGGTGACAATCCCGTAGAGAACATGGCTCCAATAGCGCCCGCAAATGACCCCTGCCGCAAATGGAAGCGTACCTCCGCAAGCACCTGATTTTGATGGTCGGGGTTCGTATAATCCGATCATGGCCAGAGGTTGGGGAAGCAAGTTTGCGGAAACACAGATCGAGTCAGCCGAAACCAGCAACCAGCAATCCAGCCAGCACGATAACCCCAACGCGGGTCGCATACGGCAGCAGCAGGCGCTGCTGCTTTCGCGCAGCCGTGTGCTGCAGCAATTGGAGATCAGCCACAATCCGCAATATCGCGAGATGCTGAACCGCGCCCTCGCCGATTTGGAAACGCAGTTGGCAGAGTTTGAGTTCGCGGAGCAGCGGGAGGATTAAGGCCTCAAAATGGAGGCACGTATTTTCCCTGGCGCCGGATCTCCGCCAGCCAGGCAGCCCGTGGATACCCTGAGCCGAGCAAGTCTTTGATCTCGGCTTCCACATCGTATTCCACGCGCCGGATAGTCACCTCGCCGTTCTCCACTAAAAGATATGAGGCACGTGGGTCGCCGTCATATGGCATCCCGATACTGCCGCTGTTGGCCACCACGCATCCCCGAACTTGCCGTACGTAAGGCCGGTGGATGTGTCCATAGACGACGATAGTGCTCCCGAGACCGCCATAGCTCGCCACGAGTTGTTGGTCCTCGCAGTCCGGCATGGGCGCCTGCCATAAGTCGCCGGGACTGGCATGCAGCAAGGAAAGTCCATGGTTCCGCACAACGGGCGGAAGCGCCTGCAACCAGCGGATGTGCCGTTCTTCGAGGCGATCGCGTGTTGCCGCGAAGTCATGGAACAGAATCTCCAGCAGCGCGCGAAGCTTGGGAGCGCGTTCCACCTGTTGTTCAAACTCCTCCGGCGCCCACAGCATTTCGTCGGTGTTACCCACCACGCCCGCCCAACCCAGTTCGCAGATGCGGTCAATGACCTCGGCGGGATGAGGCCCGCCTACCACCAAATCGCCGCCCTGAAGCACCAAATCAGGGCTGGTCGTCTTGAGGTCGGCTATGACAGCTTCAAGCGCGGTGAGGTTGCCGTGAATGTCGGATACGATGGCGAGGCGCATGATATTCCTAAGCCCGGCTAAGGAATAGCCGGCCACGCCCTGATCCGCCCGAGGCCTTCAAGGAGCTCAAGCGGCGGTCGTAGCCTTCACCACTTGCAGGTCGGCCTCGCGAATGAAAAAAACGTGCCCGTACGTGCACTGATACACGCACAAACCTCCCAGTTCATTTTCATTTTTGGATTTGACCGTAACGGTGTATTCCTCAAGAGCGGGTTGCGCCGGAAAAGCGCGGCAAATGGGACAGTGAACGATGAGCACGGGCGGCCTCTCCCTTCTGCTCAAAAAGCCGAATTCTCCTGAGCACCGGAAGAGGAACGATCAACTACCGGCTGCTCGTCTATTTTATTTGGATGCCAAACGCGAGCAGCAGGTTCCGCGGCCCTGTGGATTTCTTCCCCATCCGATGCGCTATACTGCGCACGCGCACTTCAGCGAAAAATTTAAAGTGAGGGTCCTCGACATATGTCCTTAAAGGCGATGGAAGAGGCGCCGGCAACCGTCTCAGCCGACGATTTTCACGCGCTCGAAGAAAAGATTTATCGCACCATCGAACTGCTGAAACAGGCGCGGGAGGCCAAGGCGGCGGCCGAGCGCACCGCCGCACGCCTGCGCCAGCAATTAGAGGGGCGCGACGACCAGACTCAGTCCCTGCGCGCCGAGATTCTCGCCTTGCGCCGCGAGCGCGAGGAAGTACGTACCCGAATAGAAAAGATGCTGAAGCAGATTGAGGCATTGACGCAGGAGGAAAGCGGAGGATAATCGCCGAAAGGAGACAGTTCATCATGTCAGAGACGGCGAAGTCCAACGGAAACTGTGTGCGGGTGGAAATCTTCGACCAGGCTTACAGCCTGCGTGGGTCCGATCCCGATTACATCGAAAAACTAGCCCATTACGTAGACAGCAAGATTCGCGCGGTCGCCGCGCAGACCCTCACAGTGGATTCGCTGCGGCTGGCGGTGC